>JBKDZK010000454.1:0-3568 GCA_047971205.1 Draconibacterium sp. | reverse complement strand
GACAATCTGATGATCAACTACTATTATGGTGCCTGCCGGACCGAGAACGGACATTACGGCACCAACGAGATCAATTATTTATTAAAAGGAAGCACCGGTGAGTCGCCATTAAAAACGGACTATTACCTTGGAATTCAATACCAGGCGATGCAACAATGGGACAATGCCCTGACTTATTATTTAAAGTACCAGAAAACAGCGGCGCAGGAAGAGCAGACGGCACTCGGCTTGCCTGAAAAAATTCAGCAATGCAGGGACCAGTTCAGCCCGTTTGAGGTGGAAACCGAAGATATTGCACCGGTGCCAATAGCCAAAGAAGAATCTCCGCAAGCAGAGACCGACACAATAGCATACGCTGCAGTTACTGATTCTATTTCATCAGACTCCTTTTTAGCTGAAGAAATGAAAATTGAGACCCCGGTAGCAATTCCCGGGAAAAAACAAAAACCGGCACCTATCAATTTTGATGTAAACAGTGAAATGATGTACGTGGAAACCTCTAATTTTCAAACAGAGGAAGGATTGGAGTCGTACTTAAAATGGAAACAACTGAGCCACCAACTGGACTCGCTGACCCGTAATCTGGACGAATGGCGCCGAAAATATGCAGAAGCCAATACTTCTTCGCTAAAAAATGCGCTGGGGCAAAAAATCGTTGATGCAGAAGGCAGTTTGTTTACCCTTCAGCGCGACACCCGCGAAAGTCTTCAAAACGCACAACGGGCAGAAACCGATTACTGGAACTCGCAGCCAGAACTGGAGAAAATAGATTTTATCGCATCTTTGAAAGAGCACGCTGCCTCGCTTAATCAACCACAAGTTGAAATATCTGAAGCTCTGGATACCGCCTTGATTATTGCGACAGAAATTCTACCCGTCGTTGTTCCGGCAAACCAGCAACCTGCCGCCGAACAACAAGACGAGCTGGTTTATAAAGTTCAGATTGGGGCTTATAGCCGTGGGTTGCCTTCGTACGTAAAAAGACAGTTTGATAAGCTATCGCTTATCCGGAAAATTGATCAATACACCGACGAAAAAGGCGTGGTAGTATACACCACCGGAAATCTTACCAATTACGAAGACGCACAAAAAATGCAAACCCAGGTGCGCAGGGAGGGTGTAGAAGATGCATTTGTAGTACCGTATTTTAACGGAAAAAGAATAACTTTGAGTGAAGCAAAAAAACTGGAGGCAGAACAATGACATTAAAGGAACCAAAAAATATTCCTGTTGATAAATCGAATGAAGAAACACTGAAAGAAAATTCGCTGATTCTTTACAACGATGATGTTCATACCTTTGATTATGTGATTGATGCGTTGATCGATATTTGTGAACACGAAATTGAACAGGCAACACAATGTACTTACCTGGTTCATTACAAGGGGAAATGCGATGTTAAGAAAGGAAGCTTCTCCGAACTAAAACCAATGAAAGACGCACTGATTGGACGAGAACTAAATGCAACCATAGATTGATATGTCCATTTTTGCCATTATACTATTAATATTACTCGGACTGGTTTTATTACTGATCGAGTTCGCAGTGATTCCCGGAGTAACCATTGCCGGGATCGGAGGCTTTTTACTGTTGATCGCCAGCGTTTATATCGCTTTTACCGATCTGGGAACAGGTGCCGGTTTTATTACGCTGGCCATCGTACTGTTACTAGCCCCGTCGATGGTTTATTACTTTTTTAAATCGAGAACAGGGAAAAAGATGATTCTCGAAAAAAACATCGATGGAAAAGTTGAACTGATCAATGTCGAGAAAATAAAAACCGGAGACACCGGAAAAACCATCGGGCGGCTGGCTCCTTCGGGAAAAGTAAGGGTAAACGGTGAAGTGGTGGAAGCACAATCTACCGGATCATTTATTGATCACAACATCCCGATTAAGGTCTTAAAGATCGTTTCCAATAAAATTATTGTTGAACCTATAAATAAAAAATAAAATGATTGAAGCAGCAGGCACCTGGGGAATGATTGTAGGAGTAATTGTATTACTCTTCATCGTCCTTTATTTTATACCAATCGGACTTTGGTTTTCAGCACTGGTATCGGGAGTACGAATTTCGCTGATCCAGCTTTTTCTGATGCGTTTCCGAAAAGTACCTCCCGGAGTTATTGTTCGGGCACTTATTGAGGGCACAAAAGCCGACGTAACACTGAGTCGTGACGCGCTCGAAGCACATTACCTGGCCGGCGGACATGTGGCCAGAGTTGTTCATGCCCTTGTTTCGGCTGCAAAAGCAAATATTGAACTTTCTTTTAACATGGCTACCGCTATCGACCTTGCGGGTCGCGATGTTTTTGAGGCTGTTCAAATGTCAGTAAATCCGAAAGTGATTAACACTCCGCCGGTTACGGCCGTTTCAAAAGATGGCATACAGTTAATTGCAAAAGCACGTGTAACAGTGCGCGCCAACATCCGCCAACTGGTGGGTGGTGCGGGAGAAGAAACTGTTCTGGCCCGTGTTGGAGAAGGAATTGTTTCATCCATCGGTTCTTCGCACTCTCACAAAGCTGTGCTTGAAAATCCTGATTTTATTTCAAGAGTAGTGTTGGAAAAAGGCCTCGACGCCGGAACAGCCTTTGAGATTCTTTCCATTGATATTGCCGACATTGATATTGGTAAAAACATTGGAGCGGTTCTACAAATGGATCAGGCAGAAGCAGACAAAAACATTGCGCAGGCCAAAGCAGAAGAGCGCCGTGCAATGGCCATTGCCCTGGAACAGGAAATGATTGCCAAAGCACAGGAAGCCCGTGCCAGGGTTATAGAGGCTGAAGTTCAGGTTCCGTTGGCAATAGCAGAAGCATTCAGGACCGGCAACCTGGGAGTAATGGATTACATGAAATACAAAAACATTATGGCCGACACTTCCATGCGCGATTCAATAGCCGGCGAAGGAAGCAAAAGCAAAGAATAGCAAACTATTGTATAAAATACTAAAAGCCTTGTATACTTGATACAGGGCTTTTTTTTATGCCTTTCATCTTCAATGTTAATTTACTGATATAAAAACATTCAATTTGACACTTTTTAACACGCCTGACACCAGCATTAATGTTATGCAACATATCTTTGTACCATAAGTTTTAGTTCATAAGTTTAGGTTTGATTAGTTTTATTGGTTTAGTTAGTGAAAAGGATGGGTATTGACCCGTCCTTTTTTAATGACCTCACAAATCATCCGATCCGCTTCAGAATTTTCACCACCAACACCATCATGCTCCTTTAAATACAGAAATAGAGTACGCCAAAGGGCGATAGATAAACTATATGTTATAAAACATGTTTTTTAACATTCGCTTAACCTCAGTCTGCAATTTTCGCTTTAAATTTGTCTCAGTTTTAGTTCATAAGTTTAGGTTTGATTAGTTTTATTGGTTTAGTTAGATGAAAGGATGGGTGTTGACTCATCCTTTTTTATTTTCTTCACCAATCATCCAACCCGCTTCAGACTTTTCCCCCGGCATCCGACCCGCATTTACGCGTCATTTCAGAAATAGAGATCGTCAAATGGCCATAGATAAATCATCTGTTATAAAGCATATTTTTTAAC
>JBKDZK010000453.1:0-7101 GCA_047971205.1 Draconibacterium sp. | reverse complement strand
CAAAAATCGTCCCAGTCTGTTTTACAGGCCCCTCCATTAGTCATTACTGTATGATATAGGTTTAAACAATGCCCTATTTCATGGTTTATTAGTGTGGCAGAAGCCCTATTATACCAATTATTGTTGTTGTCAACACTTGCAATGTAACTTGCGTATGGCTTAAACAGAAGAATTGCATTGTCACCAATGTATCTTGCATAGCCGCCTGTATTCCCTTGTGGGCTTGTGATGAATATATTAATTGCGCTATTTTTACTTTGACCATAATTATTTTGCAAGTTCGATAACGCATAATAATCATAGTAAAATGCTGAATTTTTCCAAAAAAACACAGCCGATAATTTATAGCGATATCCTGGATCATAGACCGGGACGTTTCCGAATGGTTGTAATCTCATTTCCTGGTTATTATTCAGCAGATTGTTTGCATAGTCGATAATATATTCCGCAAAATCGTAACCACTAAAGTTATTTGAGGGTGTTAAACCATCATCATTTTCATTGAAGTTGCCTGTTCCATCATCTTTTTGAATGAAATGGATGATTACTCTAATATGTTTTAATGGATCTCCTGGGTCGAAGTTATTTGTTCCACTTTTAAGATTGACCGCAGTTGTATCAGCAATAAAGCAATATTGAGAGAAACATGGAACTGTACTAATTAAAATTATTATAGTAAATAATAAATGTTTCATAGAATTACTTTTTTACAAATTTGAATGAAGACCGTTCCTCAGAAGTAGTGATTGTGGCATAATAAACACCGGAGGGCAAATTCCCAACGAAAAGCCTTTGGGCATGGTGTGCGGTTTTGAGCAATGAGCCATTTATAGTCCATATTTCAACCTGAACATCTCCGCGAACCCGGGCATCCGGAAACTGAAGGTTCAGGTAATCTTCCACCGGATTGGGAAAATATCGAATCCGGCTGTTTTCTTTGTCAGTAACTGCGGTGTAGTTAAACAGAGCGTCGCAATTGTATTCCGATTTATCCCAACGTGTGGATTTATAATTTCCCAGAAAACTATCACTGTAGCATCTTAATGGCCCAAGGTGGCTGGGGATATCAAGTACACACTCCAAGGCTTGTGGCAGCATATGGGTAAGGCAACCCACCTGTTCAATTATTACATCATTAAAACCCCAGTTAGACGAAGCAGTGGGCGAAGTGTAGAGTACTTTGAGCTCTTTGTCGTTGATGGTAATGTTTTTAACCGAATCAACCACAATTTCTCCCAAGGGATCATAATTGCAGAAATCCCCCAGGTTGTCACTCCCATAGATCGTCCAGCTATCTCCGGCCCGGGCATTGAAATCGTATAAGGTATAAAACTGATCGTTCTTTAAATAAAATACCTTGTTGTTCTCCTGGTACATGTATTCGTTTCCCAGGTCAGAAATGTCAATGCCATTCGAATGGTAGTATGTTTTGCTGATAAGCCGCACTGTTTTTTCCTGAATCAGGGTATCTTTTACCGATTCATACAGAACATATCCTTCGTTTGTCGGCATCGTGCCTTCATTTCTGGAATAATGCCATTTAGCACCAACCGGAGCCCACTCGGTTTGCGAGCTGGCTATGCCGTAAAATAAAAGAAATAATAGAACTAATTTTATTTTCATGGTTATAATTTTGTTTTAACAAATTATTCCGTTAACAACATCTGCTTCGTATCTACAATAGAACCGTCAGCCGCAAGGCTGCATAAACGCAGGCCTATGTAGCTGTTTTGTATATGCAAATCTTGATTGTAACATGGTGGTTAGCGTTTGTATTTTGTTTATAGAACCCAGCTTCACGAGCCGGTTTCTATAAATATTATTAATTACAAGATTGTACGGTACTAGGATTGATTAGGACTTCAAGGGAAGCATTTGATTCAATTTCAAAACCCGCGCTAAGAATTACTTCATTTTTGGCTTCTAAAATAATATTAGTACCGTTTGGTATCAGTACATTACCTTCGGGAATAGTTGAGGTTACATTTTTACCAACTTCAATGTAGTAGGCAGAATACGTATCGGAAACAGATAAGTTTGTATTCTGAATGTAACGTGTTGCTGCCTCTTTAACACAGAGGTAAGTATTAATTCTTCCCGCTCCAAGCATCCCTGGATACAGGTTTTCATCATTTATAGGCTCGGCCGTTCGTTTTATAATTGCTTGTGCTTGTGCAGGTGATAAGCACGGATTAGCCGCTTTCATGAGCGCACACGTTCCCGCTACTATAGGTGCTGCAAATGATGTTCCTATACCGCATCCATAATAAGGCCAGGTTTTGATCGTACAGTTTCCTGAACCATCTGCTTCCTCAGTAACTGTAGCTCCCATTACGCAATAACCGGGAGCGCAAATATCTACTTCTGGAAAATAAGAATGAATTCTTGTGCCATATGTATGATTGTCATTAATGTCGGTACTTGACACAATAATAATCCGTTCATCATAAATCGGATGTAGAGGGTAAAATGGGGTATATCCACTTGTTGCATTTCCACATTTGGAACCTGCATTACCATTACCTGCAGGCATTACTATAATAGTACCATTGTCTATAATTTCCCGAACAGCTATACGTTCTGCAGTGGTGTCATATCCAGCTACACCACAATGCCATCCTCCCGCTGAAGATGTAATAATATCTACTCCCATTATGAGGGAAGCATGGTGTGCTCTCTCCAGATAATTTCCATCCCAGGCTTGGTACGGGATAATATTTGTATTAAAACCAACCGATGCTAATTGCCCTCCTCCGTCTGTTTCGGCGGCAACAAAGCTGGCAACTGTTGTTCCATGATTATTCTTATTACAATTAGTATTGAATTGAGTATTATCGTATGGGTCATAAGTAGGATTTATTTTTTTAGATAAGTCTGGGTGATTAATATCAAACCATGTGTCAATTAATGCTACGTTAATATTATTGCTTCCATGTGTAATATCCCAGGCTAGATGGGCTTTAATTTTGTGCAAGTGCCAAACATAGCTAGTAGTATCTTGTGTTGTTAGGTACCACATATAATCACTCGGGTCATATAGTGCTATCTCTTTTGTTTTAGGCCTTTTGCTAACCTTTTGTATTTTATCCTTATGTTTCGTTTTAAGTTCTTCAAATAGCTCATTGGTTGAGCCATCAAACTCTAATAAATATAATCTTTGTAAATATTCATTTTTTGAAGCCGGAAAGGCCCTTTCTAATTTGTGTGTTTTAATTTTTTTTTAAAGTTAAGTCCAAATTTTTGTCCATAACTTTGTTGTCTTTTGAGATACTTTTAGCGTTTTCTTTAAAAACTACCCAGAGGATCCCTTCTGCAGTTTCGCAATCTTCACATTGAGAAAATGAATTGAAGCAAAATAGAACTGCGATTATTGTGAAAATAGTAAATCTCATTTTTTACAAATTTTAAATGATATGCTTTTGCCGTTTTCCTTTATTTGAAGAAAGTAAATCCCTTTTTTCAGGTTAAAGGTGTTAATATTCAGGTAATCCGTTGTGCATATTTGAACGTACAGAGTTTTTCCATTAATATCCATCAAGTTAACCTGTCTTGATTTATCATTGGAGAAGGAAATGTTAAGTTGCCCCACAAATGGATTTGGAAAAACCTTAATGTCTGATTCCTGAAGTTTTTGGATTCCTGTTGAAAGTAGGCTACAATCTTTGAAATGACTATTTGGGCTTGAATAGATTTTACTGTAATTTTCAAACTGACAAACCACCAGTGGGTGCAGTATCCCGAAGCCTCCTGCGTAGATACAACTATTATTTGGCCCTACTCCTTCAATAAATCTTAACTTTTCATCCCACTGTGTATCTTCTTTAAATTCAATAATTTTTCTTCCGTATAGAACGTACACTGAATCAACTATGGAGTTGTAGAGTTCAAATGTATCGCCTTTTGCTAAATTTAAATTGAATACGAGTTTTGGTATAGTATCGTTTTGCGGAATATACCAAAGAGAGTCATTATTGAGAGATGCCTTAGCTTTGCCACAACTCGTAAGTTGGTTATAGCCATAAGCGCCTCTCCACCATAGTTCTGTCCATCCATCAACTTCTTCTTTTGCAAATAAGGTGTCAATAAAGTTACCTGCAAGCTGCTGGTGGGCAACATACCAAATTGTTGTATCTGCTTTTATAATTGGTTGAAATTCTTGTCCGAAAGAACCGGAGGACATCCCAAAAAGAAATAATAGAACTAATTTTATTTTCATGGTTATAATTTTGTTTTAACAAATTATTCCGTCAACAACATCTGCTTCGTATCTACAAGCTTTCCATCACACACCAGGCTATATAAATACATGCCGGCGGTAAATTCGTTGCCGTTTATAATTTCGCTACCACTTCCTCTTTGGTTAAGTCCAATGGTTTTTAACAAGGTTCCAGTCATATTACAAATATGCAGTTGGGCGCTGTTTGTCTCCTGCGGTATTTCAAACCTGATGGTGGTTTGTACTGAGAAAGGGTTGGGCGCATTCTGGTATAGTTTTACCTCACTAGCCATTGCTATTCGTACCGTTGAGTGTTCCACTTTTTAGGTTTCCTATGTTATTGCAACAATCATTTTCCAGGGTTTCTACCCTGGTTTCCAGTTCTTTTATGGCCTCTACTAAAACAGGGATCAACCCGATGTAATTTACACTAAGGTAGCCTGATTCATCTTCCTCGACCAGTTCTGGAAATATTTTTTGAATATCCTGGGCAATAAAACCAATGTTCTTTTTATTTTCAAAACTGTCTTTGTATTTGGATTTGGACTTATCATAGTCTTCTTTGCCTTTCTTCTCCTTTTCAGTTTCTGAGTTGCCTTTTTCTATATCGTCATTTTCGTTTAACAAACGATTATAGCTTACACCTTCCACTTTTTTAATTAAATCCAGAGAGTTATCCAATTCTTTTATATTGGTTTTTAACCTTTTGTCAGATAAATTCGTAAGCCCGTCAACTTCTAATACACAATTGAATTTGAATTTATTATTATTGGAGTATTTGTAATAGGCCACCACTTCTCCGTAATCCCGGGTCAAATACATGCCCAATTTGCCATGTAGTTGCATAATATCAGAGTCTATATTAGTTCCGTAATTCACCAATAAAAATGTTTCCTCCATGGTTCGACATTTTTCCATAATCGCCTAAGGCCAGTCGTCCGTTGGCTAAAAATTCACCATAATCGCCATAAACAATAGCGGCAACCTCGCCCGCGTAATTCTCACCACCACTTCCATAAGTGGTGCCATTAATTAGTACAGTTCCATCCTGTTTTACCTTTAATGCCTGAGAATTTACGTTAACGGAATAAAAGAAGAAAGAAAGAATTAACGTGATTGTTGTAATAAGATTTTTCATATTGCTTGTTAATTTGTTGGGTTTAATAGACAATATTACAATTAAAAAATCAATTTAGCGCGCGTGCACGTGTATGCCCGCACGTGCGAGCGAACTCTTAGGTTATGTAAGGCACATGCAATCCCTATAACGCTGTTCCTAAATTCCCTGCAATATGTCCTGACCTTATCGGATACAACCCTTAACCGTTTTACACCAGATATAGCCTGCTCTACAGAAACCCTTTTCCCTGATATAATTTTGTTTTCCATTTTCTGTTCCCCGGTCAACGGTTTTAGCCTGGTATTTTTATGTGGCCTTTCAATGGTGGTATTTTCTGGCTGATAACCGATATACCCCAGGTCGTATCTCAAAAGAAAACCTTCTGGAAAACCATACCCCTCCATATCGCATATCTTCTTGTCATGGACTGTCCCCTCATATGTTTCACTCAAATACAGGATGTACTGCCCGGGCTCGGCCAGCAGGTTGTTTTTTACCGTATGCCGTTTTTTTTACCACTATAAAACTCTTTTTGCACTTCATGGTCACTACTCCTGTTTACTTCCCGTTCGGTGGCATCCATGTTGGCCTCTCCTATCTGGTGCTTTTTCAACTCGGTGCTGAGTTGCCCGGGAGTGGTACAAGGACAAACCCCCATCTTTTTAAGTGTTTTTTCCAGAATAGGTAACAATACCTTTACCAAACAGCTAACCTTGGCCTGGGTAACCCCAAAATAGGAAGCATGGAATTGTTGCAACGGATAGTTTTTCAGGTACGACAATAGAAAGAACAATTTCATCTCACTGCCTTTCAGACTGGCATTCCTCTGTTCTGTAAAACTTAGCTTTGTTCTTGGCTTTCCCTGTAAAGTGTGATAATGAAAATAGTTGGTACAATAAGGCGCAAATGCCCCATGAAGCAACTCAAACTCCTCAACAGTCAAGCTGGTCATTGACAAAAATTGGGACGGACGTTGTTTTAGTTCTGATAAAGTTTCCATATTGCGAAGAAACAATCCCTTCACACACGCATGCACATACGCGCACGCATAATATCAACATTTAGTTGTTATTATCTCTAATGATAATTTTGTAATGCTACAAAAGGATTCCCCGCGCCAAATGGCGAAAAACCTTCTGCCTCCCTGTGTGGGGTATAACAGGGAGGCGTTTAGATAAATTTTTTGGGCGAATTGAGAATTCCGGGTTTCATTATTTTCGTTTTAGGAGCCTGCGTATTTGGTGACTACAGGATTTGTTTCTAAAACTAAGTATTTTCTTCTAAAAAATTTTTAACTGGTAACATGTTGTTTAACAGGAGAGGGGCAAGATGTTTTGCTTAGGTCTTGTTTATTGTTTCACTTTTGGAAGGTGTAATCTACTGTTTTTGCTGCGCTTCTTCTTTCAAGGTATCCACATCCCAGGCACATTCCGATTCGTGGATCAGGTAGTCTTTTTCGGCTTGCAAAGTTTCCGAAACCTGTTCCGAGAAGCGTCGTGTTTCTCTTGCTGGTGCGGATTTGTAATCCGTATCTCAGCCAAAGGCTGAAAGCTACCTCTTTCAATTCTATCGAATTGCCCACCGAGTGCAAATCGGCGCGAGCGGAGCAACTGGGTTTTGTTGATGTTTCAATTTTCGTTGTTCGTTTTTTCACTTGAATATATTTTAGATTAAATGTTCATTTTTAATACTTTACAAAAATCAGTTAGGTTGTCGAAATTTTCACTTTCATGCTCAAGGCAATACTCTTTTGTCCTTAACTGAT
>JBKDZK010000452.1:0-4619 GCA_047971205.1 Draconibacterium sp. | reverse complement strand
ACTCGTCTTTCCTGGCGGATTTTATCTTCGGTAAGTAGTGTTTCCGTTAAATCGGGCATTGCAGCCCTTGAACGCAGTTCGTTCATTTTAGCGACCATATCTCCATTAGGGTCGTTTAGATAAAAAGCAGCCTCAACGTAATTAAGGTAAATCTCGCCCATTCGGAATACAATCCTGTCCGTATTTGATAGTCCATTTCCTGTTGCAGGAAGGCTTTCATCTACTCTTTTACGAATTTGCAGACCAGTTGCGTTGTTGCCTGCTGCTACATTCCGGTTCGGGCCAGCTCCCGGCCAACCATTAGACCCAGGAACAATAAAGGTCCTGTTTGTTGATCTTTTCCTTTTACCATCTGCCGGATCGGTATAGTCTGTACTACGGTGATAATAAACCTGTTGACCACGCCATACTATCCCCGGATAGTATATTGAAGCGCGCATTCTGGGGTCGCGTTGCTCAAAAAACCATGCAGGGTCGATTGCTGTTGCATCATCATACATTGCCCTGTCTATTTTACCTGATGCCCCGTCCATAAAGTCAAAATTCTCCAATGTTTCGAGATAGACCGGGAAATTTGAGTTCCAGCTAAAACCAAAGCCGTCAGGATGGGCTAACAGGTCCCACGAATGTCCTTTTCCTGCTGCTGCATCATACGCTTCTGCAAATATTACCTCCGGGTTATTGTTCTCATCAATAAAAATATCCGTAAAGTTTTTTACAGGATCAGCACTTTTGGTATATAATGAGTGTGGACTATCGTCCAGTATCTCTTTTGATGCAGCCAGTGATTTAGTATAATATCCCTGGGCCTCACCGGCTGGAAATCCCAGCAAGCCATTCAACTGCTGAGTGCCGAACCTGGCAACAGAAGCAGCATATAACATTGCCCGGCTTTTTAGCGACAAGGCAGCCCATTTGGTAACTCTGCCGTATTGGTCGGCTACAGAGGGCAAGAGTTCGGCTATTTCATCCATTTCGGTTCCGATAAAATCGTAGATTTCTTTCTCCGAGTTGCGAGGCACAAATAGCTCTTCTTCGGTAGCGGTTATTGGTAATACTTTTGTAATTAACGGAACACCACCGTAACGTTTAACCATCTCGAAATAAGTAAATGCCCGGATAAACCGTGCTTCAGAGCTACGGGTATCGACAAAATCAGGATCCAGTGTTTCTGACTCGGCAATTTTCGCAATAAAATCATTTAATTCACGAATAAGCTCATAAGGCCAGTAATTTAATTGCCCGGCTCCCTGCTCGTCAAAAACCCGGCCTATAACCTGTCCGAAAGGTTCCTGCCAAGGGGCAAAATTTCTGGCTTCACCTCCAAAGGAATTAATTAAATTCTGGTTATAGTTACTTTCGCCCCCCAAAGTTTCAAATAATGTGCGGCCATATAAATCATTCAAAAAAGCATTGACCAGATTCTCGTCCTCGAAAACAAGTTCTTCTGTTATCAGGTCTTTTCTGGTTAAATCAAACGGGTCCTCGCACGACATACTAAAGATCAGTACAAGGATAAATATATAGCTATAAATTTTCATCTTATTAATTGTTAAGTTTTAAAATGTTATTCTCACTCCAACAGTATAATTCCGGTTTATCGGATAGGTCCTGCTTGCATTTGTTCCTGTGGACTCGGGGTCGAATGAATTTTTATAAAACCCAAGGTTTGATATGGTAAATAGATTCTCGCCTGCTACATAGAACTGGACGTAGGTTAGTCCGGCCCTGGAGACAATCTTTTGAGGTAGGTTATAAGACAGATTGATTGTTTTAAGCCTTAAGTACGTCATATCCTTTCGCCAAAAATCGGAGTTGCGGTTATTATTTGCGCTTGTTGTGGTCGAAGCTGCAGGTAGTTTGGCATTGGGGTTAATATTCGTGGTCGGGTTTTCCGGGTCCGGTTGCCAGCGATAGTCGTAATGGTAAGAAAATGGTGTTGAATTGTTGCTGAACATTGTCCGTGCAGAACTTGTGATGTTTATACTGAATTTTGAAGCACCCTGAAACAGCATATTCAAACTGAAGTTCTTATAACTGGCTCCAATGTTCATTCCATAAGTTAACTCGGGCAATTTATTGTCATAGGCAATTACTTTCTGATCGCGAAAAGTAATTGTATCATTATCGTCAAGATCCAGGTACCTGATATCGCCCGGACGTAGTGTACTGTTATCAATACCATCCTGTATAACCGGATAATTATCAATTTCTTCCTGGCTCATGAATATTCCGTCCGACACATAACCAAAGTTTCTGTTCTTCCATTGGCCTGCCTTACCTTGGATCCTCAGTTGATCAGGGTCGGTAAAATCTTCTTCATCATATACTTCCTCCCACTTTGCTTTTACAAGTGCTACATTTGAAGAAACATTAAATCTAAAATCGCCCAGCTTTTCCTGATATGATACCTCAAGTTCAAATCCTCGATGACTATCGCTGTTAAGGTTAACCAATGGCAAATCGGCCCCAAAAGTAGATGGAATAGCCTGTGTGTTTTCGCCAAGCAGGCCTTCACGCTTGCGGTAAAATATATCGGCTGCCAACTGTAACTTATTTTTCAGGAAGCCGGCGTCAATACCAAAATTATAAGTAGTAGCCTCTACCCATGACAACTCGGGGTTAGCAAGGCCCAGTGTCCGTATTCCGGGCAATAACTCCCCACCTAAAAGGTAAGACGGTACCTGTACTAAGTTTCCATTGTTATTGGTATAAAACTGCGAATATCCCTGCAAATAGTCAAACCCGTTAATCCCATCAGCCCTGGAATCTCCCAGCTCTGTATATGATAGCCTCAGCTTAAGTTTGTTTAGCACATTACTTGCCCCTTCCATAAATCCTTCGTTTGACATTATCCAGCCTGCCGAAAAACTTGGGAAGTATCCCCACCGGGTTTCATCGGCAAACAAAACATCACCATCGGCCCTTAGGGTCGCTTCAAACAAGTAGCGATCTTTAAACCTGTAGTTCAGGCGGCTCACAAAACTTTTCCGGCCTGCGTTTGATGTTGAGTTGCCAAATGTTTCATCAAATTCTTCAGACCCTGAGAAAATTTCGGTAATGGACGTAGAAAGCAGGTTCGTTCTGCTGGCCCTGAGCAGGCTCGATTCAATAGTTGTTTTTTCTGCAAGTGCCAGGAATTTAATATCGTGCTCGCCAAACGCTTTTTCATACTCTAATGAGATCAAAGGATAAACCTGGTCCCGCCGGAGTTCTTCATCCTGGATCGACGTATTTGTTTGTGGTGTATTAAATCCCTGATCGATATATTCTTCTGATTCAGGATCATATTGAAATACGTGGTAGGAATTTCTAAATTTTTTGGTCTGCCGGTTTAGCCTTACGGCATTTAGTTCAGCTTTTAATTTCATACCGTCTATAAAAGGCAATTTATACTGAACACCTAGTTTGCCCGTAAACGTATGGTCCACCCTGTTGTCCCATCCCCAAATATCCCTGTCCGAAGAGGCTACAGGGTTTCTTTGAGAGAAACCAGAGTAAGCTACACCCATGGTAGGATCGGGCAATTCTGTAGGATAAATCGGATGGGCCGTTTGCAAATCATTAAATATCCCATTGATGTCCCTGCCCTCGTCACGAACTTCTCTCCGGTAAGACACATCGAGATTAAAACTAAAGTTCTTGTTAATATCAACATCAATATTTGACCTTACATTTTGGCGTTGATAATCATGATCCCGTGCAGTAAAATAACTTTCCTGTTTTATGGTACCAACTGAAGTAAAGTAACGTACATTTTCTGCCCCGCCGGATACTTTAAGACTATGTTGGGACATCGGGGCAAAATTATCAATTAGGGCATCGGCCCAGTCTCCGCCTCCATAGCCGGGTTTGCCTGCATAATATTTTGCCATATCCTCCTCGGAATATGTCAAATCAAAATTGCCATTATCATTAAAGTCTGCCTCCCTGACAAGCTCAATGAATTGGCCAGGTGTTACATACTCTTGGAACGAAGTCGCTTCCTGAAAAGTTACCGAACCATCGTAGGTAACTTTAGGTGCTGCATTTTTCCCTCTTTTTGTAGTAACAAGAATAACCCCGTTAGCTGCTCTTGACCCATAAACAGCGGCAGCGGCATCTTTTAAAACAGAAATGCTTTCAATTTCGTTGGGGTCGGTCCTTGCGAGTCCACCGTCAACCTCAAGCCCGTCAACCAAAACCAAAGGGTTTCCATAGCCCCTGATATTAACAGTTGTGTTTTCGTCGCCTGGAAGCCCTGAATTTTGTTTTATAAAGATACCGGGAGTCCTTCCAGATAAAAGGTTGGTGGTATTCGCGGTCGGCACTTGTACTAATTCCTCGCTCTTAACAGTCCCTACAGATCCTGTTAAGTTTATTTTCTTTTCTGTACCATAACCTACCGCTACCACTTCTTCCAGGCCGATTGCATCAACTCGCATAGTTACATTAATGGTTGTGCGGCTACTAACAGGTTCGTTTACGGCCTGCATTCCGATAAAGGTAAAAACCAGAGTTGCACCAGAAGGAACCGCCAAAGAGTATCTACCATCTACATTTGTTACTGTTCCGGTAGTAGTGCCTTGCACGACAACCGATACCCCAGGCAGGGGTTCTCCTCCCTCATCAACCACTTT
>JBKDZK010000451.1:0-16993 GCA_047971205.1 Draconibacterium sp. | reverse complement strand
AAAACAGGAAGGCCCAGTTTCTTCACCACAAACTCCGCATCGATGGTGTCGCCAATGGTGTATTTTAGTGATTTGGCCATTGGGATACCCATGCTGCGCAGGTAGTTGCTGCAAAACCACTTGTTAAAAGTAAGCGACGATGAATGAACGTTGCACGAGGAGTAGGGAATGCCCATCAGCTCGAAATAAGCCTGCAAAATTCCGTCTTCTCCGGGGGTTCCGTGGATGGTAATGTAGGCAAAATCAAACTTGATTTTTTCGCCCTGAAACTGAAAGCTGAAATCAGACTTGTCGATGTCAGAAACTTTGTAATTGTTCTGAAAAACTTCCCAGCGGTCGTTTTGTATCTCAACCAGACAGGGGGTTAATTTATCCGGATCGACGGCTTGCATTACATTGACCCCGCTTTTTACCGAAACCACAAATTCCGAAGAGTTTCCGCCGGCCACAACGGCCACATTGGGTTTTGAAACTATGTTATTCATTTCTGTTTGCTATATAATTTTCCCATTTTTCGACTGCTTGTGCCATGTCTTCAGGCAATTCTGAGTTGAACGACATTTTTTCTCCGCTGGTGGGGTGAATAAATCCGAGCGTTTTGGCATGGAGTGCCTGCCGGGGAAGTATTTTGAAGCAATTTTGCACAAACTGCCGGTATTTCGAAAAAGTGGTTCCCCTTAATATTTGATCGCCACCATAGTTGGAGTCGTTGAACAAGGTATGGTTGATGTACTTCATGTGCACCCTTATCTGGTGCGTTCTTCCGGTTTCAAGGCGACACTCAACCAGCGAAACATATCCGATTCGTTTTAACACCCGGTAGTGCGTAACGGCCGGTTTGCCATAATCGCCCTCCGGAAATACCGTAAACACCTGACGGTTGTTCAGGCTGCGGCCAATGTTCCCGGTAACGGTCCCTTCGTCGTCTTTTACATTTCCCCACACTAGCGACTGGTAAAGGCGCTCGCTGGTTTTGTCGAAAAACTGACGGGCCAGATGGATTTTGGCGTGTTCGGTTTTTGCCACCACCAGCAAACCCGAAGTATCTTTGTCGATGCGGTGCACCAACCCCGGACGCGGATCTTCGCTGTTAAACAGCGGCAGGTCTCTAAAATAATAGGCCAGCGCGTTTACCAGTGTTCCCGAGTAATTTCCATGCCCGGGATGAACCACCAAACCGGCGGGTTTGTTGAGCACGATCAGCTGGTCGTCTTCGTAAACAATGTCGAGCGGAATGTCTTCGGGAATGATCTTTAACTCACGCCTCGGGTAATCCATCACGATTTGGATATCGTCGTTGGGCTTTACCTTGTAATTGGATTTTACTGCTTCTCCGTTTACCAGAATATTGCCAGCATCGGCAGCGGCCTGGATGCGGCTTCGCGATGAGTTTTCAATCCGGTTCGATAAAAACTTATCAATGCGAACAGCCGATTGGCCTGCATCAACCGCCAGACGAAAATGTTCGTAAAGACCACCTTCCTCTTCTTCTAATTCTTCGTTATCTTCTATGTAATCCGTCATATCTCTTATTGTTCTGTGGCTTCGTCGGTGGTTAATTTTTCATTGTCGACAGTTAGCCAAAGGTCGACCGAACTTCCCAGGTAAACTTTTTGCACCAAACGGCTGTCGGGCATTTGTTTCCATATCCGGGCGTTCAGCGTGTCTTCTTTTGTGGTGATGGAATGATCGTAAATAACCACTCCCATATTTAGCCGGGCGTTGGTAAGCGCCAAACGTGCGTCGTCCATAAACATTCCGTTCAGGTTAGGCAGAATGGTTTCCATGTTTCCGCGGCTTTGCCCCACCACCAGTACAACCGAACTTCCTTTTTCCAAACGGTCTCCTTCCTCCAACTCCTTTTCGTTCTGAAAGGCATCCAGCACCAGATCGGTGTATTCCGACGGCTGGTAAGAAATACTGTCGATAGTTAACCCGCAGTTCTCGAGCAATACCTGCGCCTGGCGAAAGGAAATGTCGGTGAGTTTTGGTATTGTCACCATCTCTGCCTCGCTGGCATTAATGGTCAGGTAGATTAAGCGGCCTTCCTTTACCTGTTGGTTGGCTTTGGGCACCTGGTCGACCACTGCTCCCGGGCTAACGTTTTTATCGTACACCGAATCGAGCAGTTCAACTTTTAACAGGGTGGCCTCGGCAACTTGTTTTGCTTCGTCGTATGTCATTCCTGATAAATCAGGGACATTGTAAGAAATGCCGTGGTGTGTGTAGTTTTTCAGACTGCTTAAAGTAATGGCAGTAAGCGCTGTTACCAGTACAACAGCAATAAGCAAATTGATCCAAAAGATCCGGCTGATCAAGAATTTTTTAAGACTCATACCTGTTTTTGTCGATCTATATTAAGGAAACAAAAATAAGTCAAAAAAAGTATGTTGAAAGGAAATTGTCGGGGAAAGCGTGATGAAAATTCCGATAAGCTTAATACGTGAAGTTTTTTGCCGGAGGAAACGATTGCAGATACCCATAAACACGAAAAGGTAAAGAATATATTCTTTACCTTCCCGTCAAAATCTTTGAAGATATTAATTATCTTTTGTGTCTCGGTTCGTCCGAAACAGTCAGTTTTTTCCGGCCTTTGGCTCTACGGGATTTCAAAACTTTCCGGCCATTAGCCGTAGACATTCTTTCTCTGAACCCGTGTTTGTTTTTTCTTTTCCTGTTAGATGGTTGAAATGTGCGTTTCATTTCTATAAAGTTTTACTTGTTATTTCTAAAATTTCGGACTGCAAAAATAGTCTTTTTTTTATTTCCTCCAAAACTAAGCTGTATTTTTCGGCGAAATTAATCCTGATGCGTTGAAAGTTCAGTAACAGCTTTTTATCTATTTCGAAAAGATAAGTTTAACGGCGACCAGGATCATTAAAACCCCAAACAGCTTCCGAAGGGTTTTGTCGGAGATGTGAAGCGTGAAATGCGAACCGGGGTAAGCGCCAACCACAAAAGTAAGCGAAAGCACCAGTGCAATCTTCCAGTTTACATATCCCGCTTTCCAGTAGTTCCAGGCTGCATAAAAGCCAGACTGGTTCCCTGCGCTTCGTGTTGTGATATTCCGATTATGAATACCAGCGCGGGAATAACAATTATGGCGCCGCCGATCCCAAAAACTCCGGACAATACTCCTGAAAATAACCCGATGAGAATGAGGATGATTAATTGCCCAATGGTCATGATAATAAGTTTATTGATCGTCCTGTTTCACGGAGAAACGAAATCCGATACCGTGCAGGTTGGTGATTTTTACTGCCGGATCGTCTTTAAAATATTTGCGAAGCCGCGAAATAAAAACATCGAGACTTCGCCCTAAAAAATAGTCGTCCGATCCCCAGACTTCTTCCAGTATCTCATTTCGGCTTAGAACTTTGTTGGGGTGCTCGGCAAAATAACGTATTAGCTCGGCTTCTTTTAACGTAAGATTGCGTGTTTCGTTACCAATGCTTAGCGAAAGATCTTCGGGGTGAAAGCTAAATTTCCCGATTTGCATAAACCCGTCGTTCGCCGGTTTCAGGAAGGGCTGCGAATGGCTGCGTCGAAGAAAGATTCTGATTTTCAGTAAAAGCTCTTCCATACTAAAGGGCTTGGGAATGTAGTCGTCGCCGCCAATGGTGAGGCCTTTGATTTTGTCTTCGGTCATGCTTCGGGCCGTCAGGAAAATGATCGGCACCTGGTCGTTTTGTGCACGGATTTTTTTTGCCACCCGGAAGCCGTCAATTTTGGGAAGCATTACATCCAGTATGATCAGGTCGAAGCTTTCCTGCTTAAAAAGCTGCAAGGCAATTTCCCCGTCTTCGGCGGCCGTTACGTTAAAGCTGTTTTGCTCCAGGTTGTCTTTTACGATGAAACGCAATGCTTCGTCGTCTTCTACCAACAAAATTTTAAAGGCTGTTTCACTCATATTGTGCGCTAATAATGATCGTAAAAATACTTCCTCCCGTTGGATTTTCACTCACGTGAATTTTCCAGTGATGGGCTTTAATAATTTTATAAACGTAATCGAGGCCAAGCCCGAATCCTTTTACGTTGTGAACATTCCCGGTAGGAACACGGTAAAATTTCTTGAAGATCTTTTTCCGGTATTCTTTGGGAATTCCAATGCCATTGTCGGCAAAACTCAATACCCATTGTTTTTTACTCCGGGTCAAAGTTATGACCATTTGCGGAGTGGTTTCGCAATATTTTACGGCATTTTCGAGAATGTTGCTGAGCAAATTGGCAAAATGAAATTTATCGGCACTGATCGTGGGGTTTAATTCATCAAAATTGATTTCAACGTGCAGTTTTTGCCCGTTATCACTTTGACGGAACAGTTCGCAGTTTTTGTCAATGAACGATTTCAGGTCAATGACTTCGCGGTTCAGTTTTATCCGGCTTTTTTCGAGCGAGGCAAGGTTCAGTACCTTTTCCACGTTTTTCATCAGCCGGGCATTCTGGTCCTGAATAATTCGCGCGTACTGGTGCAGGCGTGCCGGAGTTTCGGTAATGTTTTCTTCTGTGAGGACTTTGGCCGACAAGGCGATCGACGAGATGGGGGTTTTTAGTTCGTGTGTGAGGTTGTTGATAAAGCTTTTCTGGACTTCGGAAAGCTGACGTTGACGAATGATTACGGATAAAGTATAGCCAAAAAAGAAAACCACCAGCAGCAAAAGCCCGGTCATAAAATACCAGATCGAAAGTCGTGAGCTAAAATAGGCTTTGCGGTCGGCAAAATGAATGGCAAAATAATAGGTGTAGTCTTCGTTGATGGGAAAAGAATAATTAGACGAAAGAACATCGCCGGCGGCAGTTACCAAGGTGCCTTCGTCCATTTGTTCTTCCTGCGGATTGAAAAGTGCAAACTCAAATCCGTAATATATGTCGTGTTTTTTCAATTGCTCCTCCAGGTTGCTCAGCAATAGCTCCTTGTCAAAAAATACTCCCACATTTACGAGGTAGCTATTGTCCGAAATCATTTCAACAGGCGTAATGCTTTCGAAATTGGAAGTGGTTCCGGTGGCCAGCATAATCTGCCAGGCAACTTCCTTTAGAGCTACGCTGGCGCTTTCAGTAAATTGTTTTTCAGATAGCTGGTAAGAATAGCGGATAAAGGCAAACTGAATCAGGAAAACCCCGGCAATGGAAACGGTAGCCAGGAGAATAATATATTTCAGAGTTTTGCCTTTCATTTATCAGTTGGGTATTGGCACATGAACGAAACTACTAATTTTTGCCCCGGGATTTGCCCGGTTAACAACTCATTAACAAAATATTGGGCTTGATTAACAGCCATTGCGCGAAACGCTTCCTACATTTGCTTAACAGAAACGCTTGTAACTGACAAATTTAAAATATTTATTATGAAAAAGATTTTACAATTGCTGACTGTTTTCGCGTTGGTTATTGCATGTAATTTCGCAATGGCACAAGGTAAAGCAAAAATTGTATTCGATGAAATGGAGCATAATTTTGGCTCTTTCAAAGAAGCAGACGGTGTGCAAACCACCACATTCAAATTTAAAAACAGCGGAGATGTGCCATTGGTATTGTCCAATGTGCGTGCTTCGTGTGGATGTACAACTCCGAAATATACCCGCGAGCCGGTTGCTCCGGGCGAGAGTGGCACCATCGACGTGAGCTACAACCCAAAGAACCGTCCGGGCTCTTTCAATAAAACGGTGACGGTTAGTTCGAATGCCGAGAATGCAGCCGTTGTCCTGAAAATATCGGGAACCGTTGCTCAGCGCGAAAAAACACTGGCCGAAGAATATCCCAGAACCATTGGTGAACTGCGTGTAAAAACCAACTATGTTTCGTTTGCCAAATTGAAAATGGGTGAAACAGCGACCCAGGAACTGGAGTTGGTTAACGATACCGACAAGCCGGTTGAAGTAGGTTTTCGTACGGTTCCCGGCCACCTGACTGCAAAAGTGGAGCCTTCCACCATTCCTGCTCATAGCAAAGGGAATTTGATTGTGACCTATGATTCAGAGAAAGTGGATGAATATGGATTTGCTTCGCATCGTATTTACCTGTCGTTAAACGGAAGCAACGATTATAAAAACTCGGTGGGAGTAAGCGCTACCATCGAAGAAGATTTCTCCGCTCTTACACCCGAACAACTGGCCAAAGCGCCCGTTGCAGCTTTTGAGCCAACTTCGTTCGACTTTGGCGACATGAAACAGGGAGATAAAAAATCGCATACATTTCAGCTGACCAATAACGGAAAATCTGAGTTGCTGATCCGCCGGGTACGCTCTTCTTGCGGATGTACAGCTGTGGCTCCATCGAAAAAAATAATTGCTCCCGGAGAAACAGCTCCGATCGAAGTTACCTTTGACTCAAGAGGAAAACGTGGCCGTCAAAGTAAGTCGATTACCGTTATCACCAACGATCCTAAAAATCCGACTGCAACTTTGCGTGTGTCAAGCAATATAATTACCACTGCCGGTTAAGCATAATTGATGTTAATAATAATTCGAGGGTGTTGGAGATTCTGTCTTCAGCACCTTCTTTTTTATGCCGGAACAGGAAACTGCGTTTATTTATAGTATTTTTGAGGGCATAACAAACAATACAGATGACAGAAAAGAAGGATTTACACCACCATGTTGAGAATGATCCGGCTTTTAAAGGATTAGCGGTAAATGCCGGAATTGAACAACCCGACGTTGTGAACGACGATTCAATCAAGCGTTTTTTGAATAAGAAAAGAAGGCTTTTGCCAGCCGAAGAATATGTGAAAGGTATCCTGGAAGGAAATATTACCCTGCTGAGTAAAGCAGTGACTTTGGTTGAAAGTTCCAAACGGGAACATCAGCAAATTGCACAGGAGATTATCAAAGAGTGTCTGCCTTACAGCGGTAAGTCAATTCGTGTGGGAATAACAGGTGTACCCGGAGTTGGGAAAAGCACCTTTATTGAAGCGATGGGGAGCTACATTACTTCCCGGGGGGGCAAGCTGGCTGTACTGGCAATCGACCCCAGCAGCGAACGTTCCAAAGGAAGTATTTTAGGCGATAAAACCCGGATGGAAGAGTTGTCGGGCGATAAGAATGCCTACATCCGTCCCAGCCCGTCGGCAGGATCGCTTGGCGGCGTGGCCCGAAAAACCCGGGAAACGATTATTTTGTGTGAAGCAGCCGGTTTCGACCATATTTTTATTGAAACCGTGGGTGTAGGACAAAGTGAAACCGCGGTGCATTCCATGACCGACTTTTTTCTGTTGCTGATGCTGGCCGGTGCCGGCGATGAACTTCAGGGGATCAAAAGGGGAATCATGGAAATGGCCGACCTGATTGCCATCAATAAAGCCGATGGAAACAACCTCGAAAAAGCGGAAATTGCCAAAGTGCAATATAAAAATGCGATTCACCTGTTCCCCTCCAAAGAGTCGGAATGGGCGCCCCAGGTGCTGACCTGTTCTGCTTTCAATAAAATAGGGATAGAAGCCATTTGGGAGCAAGTGGAGAAATACAAAAAGCTGACGCTTGATTCGGGTTATTTCCACCAGCTAAGAAATTCCCAGGCTACTTACTGGATGCACGAAACCATTGAGGAACAGTTGCGGAGAAATTTTTACGATCACCCGGAAATAAAAGAGAAATTAAAGGTGTTGGAAAATTATGTGCGAAACGATGCCATGAGTTCTTTTGTTGCGGCCGGCGAATTACTCGAAATGTACTCGAAAGTAAAATAAACACCGCTTTGTTTTGGTGCGGTTTTCTGTTTTGACAACGGACGCTGGTTTTATAATTTTGAGCGAATGGCTACCCGTACAGTACAGGATTCTGAAATGTGTGAAAAGCCTTAAATTTGGAAAACCTTTCGCGAATAGAGATGTTATTATAGCTTAAAATCAAAATTCAGAAAACAGACAGTGTATAACATCTTTTTAGGATACCCGCAAAGGAGAGTAAAAAAGACGTTTCAATAGAAAAAACCATAGAAATAAAAAATAATTAAAATGAATTACGATGTAATAGTTATTGGCAGTGGTCCCGGCGGATATGTAGCTGCCATTCGTACTTCGCAGCTGGGATTGAAAGTAGCTGTTGTCGAAAAAGAAAACCTGGGTGGTATTTGTTTGAACTGGGGATGTATCCCAACAAAATCGTTATTGAAAAGTGCGCAGGCCTTTGAATACGCAGTACACGGTGCCGATTACGGTGTGGCTATTTCGGGAGAGGTGAAAGCTGATTTTGAAGCCATGGTAAAACGTAGCCGGGGTGTTGCCGAAGGCATGAGTAAAGGAATACAATTTTTGTTCAAAAAGAATAAAGTAGAGTCTATTTTCGGCTGGGGAAAACTTAGCGGGAAAAATACCGTTGAGGTAACCGACGAGGCCGGAAAGAAAAGCACTTACACCGCAAAACACATTATTCTGGCAACCGGTGCACGCTCGCGCGAATTGCCCAATCTTCCGCAAGACGGCAAAAAGATCATTGGTTACCGGAAAGCACTTTCGCTGGAAAAACAACCTGAAAGCATGGTTGTGGTTGGTTCGGGAGCTATCGGCAGCGAATTTGCCTATTTTTACCACACCATCGGAACCAAGGTAACGTTGGTGGAGTTTATGCCTACGCTGGTGCCCAACGAAGACGAAGAAGTGGCCAAACAGCTGGAGCGTAATTTCAAAAAATCGAAGATGGCCGTAATGGTAAGTTCTTCGGTTGAAAGCGTTGATACCTCAGGAGACAAGTGCAAAGTAACCATCAAAACCAAAAAAGGACAGGAAGTGGTGGAAGCCGATGTGGTTCTTTCGGCAGTAGGTATTTCACCCAATACAGAAGGCATCGGGCTGGAAGAGTTAGGAGTTGCCATGGATAACGGACGTGTAAAAGTGGATGAATACTACCGTACAAACGTGGACGGTGTTTATGCCATTGGTGACATTGTGGCCGGGCCTGCTTTGGCACACGTTGCTTCAGCCGAGGGTATTACATGTGTGGAAAAAATTGCAGGAATGAATCCGGAGCCGATTGACTATTCCAACATTCCGGGATGTACCTATACCAGCCCCGAAATTTCATCGGTTGGTCTTACCGAGGCAAAAGCCAAAGAAGCCGGTTACGAAGTTAAGGTGGGTAAATTCCCTTATTCGGCCAGTGGAAAAGCAAGTGCAGCCGGTCAGAAAGACGGTTTTGTAAAGCTTGTTTTTGATGCCAAATACGGAGAACTGCTCGGTGCTCACATGATTGGCGGTAACGTAACTGAAATGATTGCCGAAATGGTGGTGGCCAAAAAGCTGGAAATCACCGGTCATGAGTTGATCAAAACAATTCACCCGCACCCGACTATGAGTGAGGCCGTAATGGAAGCTGCAGCTGCTGCTTACGACGAAGTGATACATATTTAATATCACATAGAATATAACAGGAAGCCCGTAGATTTCTACGGGCTTTTTTTGTTGGCCTCCTTTCGACTAATAGTCGATTTTTTTCGAAAGGAACATAAGCTGCTGTTTATCAGCTTTGAATGTTTTGTATAATTATAATTAATTCTATATTTGACCCTTAAAATCAACTACAGGTACCGGATAATTGCCCATTGTTTAATTTATTATAAGGGTCAATATCAAAGAATTAAAGTTATCTTACATGAAAAAACTAGCCTTGATCGCGGCATTGGTCATGCTGCTTCAAACCGCATTTGGTGGAGGTTTGCTAACCAACTACAACCAAAGTGCACAGTATGTACGAATGTTATCTCGTAACGCTTCTCTCGACATCGATGGTGTTTTTTATAATCCTGCAGGCTTAACAAGTTTGCGGGATGGGTGGCATTTTGCTTTTTACAGTCAAACCATTTTTCAGAAGAGAGAGATAACTGCCGGATTTCCTTATTTAAATAGTCCTGATTATGAAGGAGAAACCACCATTCCGGTTTTTCCTGATTTGTATGGAGTTTACAAAAAAGGCAACTGGGCGTTTTCGCTGGGAGTGGGACCGGTAGCCGGTGGAGGAACCGCTACTTTTGACAACGGATTGCCGTCTTTCGAGATTCCTGTTTCGAAAGCAGTTCCGGCACTTGCAGGTCTTTCTCAGATTAGTCCCAACCTGGCTGTAACAGGATACGATCTTGATATGGAGCTGGAAGCATCTTCCATATTCTGGGGAATTCAGTTAGGGGCAACTTACGATATCAACGAGGTGATTTCTGTTTATGGTGGCGTACGTGTAATGCCATCGGTTAATACATACAAAGGTTTTATTAAAAATGTAAAACTGACTGCAGGAGGACAGAGCGTTGCAGCTCCCGATTTTTTAACCAGTGCTGCCGGGATGGTGAATAACCTGGCCCAGGTTGCCTATACTGCTGCTTCGGGTTTGCAGCCTTTGATGGATGCCGGAGCCGGTGTTTATACATTGGATCAGTTGGAAACAAACCAATATATTTCGGCGCAACAACGGGCTCAGATCGAAGGAGGATTGTTGGCCCTGGGTGTTAGCCAGGCTGCCATCGATCAAATGAATCTGGGGACAGTACAGGGAGCCTATACCGGAGCTGGTAATCAGTTGGCTGCACAGGGAGAATCGCTTAGCCAGAATGCAGCTTCGATGGAAGACCGTTATGTGGATGTAAAACAAAAAGGAATGGGATTTACGCCGATTATTGCGGTGAATATCAGTCCAAACGATGATTGGAACATTGCCTTAAAATACGAACACAAAACGTACCTGAAACTCGAAAACGAAACAACTGTTGATGATATGGGATTGTTTCCCGACAAAGCCGAAACACAATACGACGTGCCGGCTATCTTCACTGCGGGAGTTGGTTATCGCGGATTGAAATGGCTGGAGGCTCAGTTGTCTTACAATCTTTATTTCGACAAAGGAGTTAACTATGGTAACAATGTTCGCTACCAAACTACGGGACAGCAAATAGTTCGGGAAATCGACAAAAACTATTATGAACTGGCGTTGGGGTTGCAATTTAATTTAACCGACAAATTTGCGATCAGCGTTGGTGGATTGCGTTCGGATATGGGAGTTAATGATCTTTACCAGAGTGATTTCAGTTTTAGTAATTCTTCTCATACATTGGCAGGTGGAATCTGCTGGAAACTGACCGACCGGATCACCCTGGATGCCGGTGTACTGAATACTTTCTATCAAAAGGAAAAGGTTACCTTTACCGATCCGGTATTTGGTGACTACGACGAAAGCTACCAGAAAACTACCCTGAGTTTGTCAGCCGGTATTTCATACAGCATTTTTTAAACCAATAACATCATAGCGCTTCATAAAAGGGTGTGGATAAGTCTGCACCCTTTTTTTGTTCGCCCAGCATGGGCGATAACTATTGGGTGTTTTACCAATTTAGCTTGTATGCGCTGCATTTGATTAGTATGTTTAGACATGAAAAAAACAGTACATTATGTAATTGCAGAAAGCCTCCCGGAACTGAAGAAGATGAGGTCAGAAATCATCACACCCGAGATTCCTGATGCGCTGGAAGCTAATGTCAATAGCTCAGACTCCCCATTTTTAGGTTATTGGGAAACGCAACAATGGGGTGAAGAAACATTCAATGTTTCAATAAATACCATTGGTTAAGGAAATATTCAATTACCCAATTTAAAACGGAGCTGGAAAACCAAGAAAGATCCCATTACAAAAAAGATGAACAGGCTATCGAAGCCTTTTGTAAAACTACCCAACACATTCAATAATCTTAGAATTAGTCTGGTAAGTGCTCTGGAATAAACCTGTACTTCCAGGATGAAAATCGTTTCAGACTAATGATATGTATATAGGCAAGTTCCATATTTTTCCAGACATCGTGAGACAGAATAAAAAAAAGTCTTCTCATATCAGTTAAAATTATGGTTTAACGATATAAGTTACGAAATAATGCGCTGGAATACAGTTGGATAGAAGGCCGTGTTTGTAGTCCCTGTTTTCAGCCTGTTAAAACCAAAAGCCAAGACTTCCGGTAAACGTAGGTTTTTTGTTTTTTTCTGAATAGCCCATTCCAACATCAAGCGGGCCAATAATTGTGTTTACCGAGTACTTAACACCCGTTCCGCCAACGGTCGAAAAATCGTCGGGTTCGCGCCAGTCGTTGCCTTGTACCATTAAATTGTACTGGAAGGTAAGGTACTGGAGTTTGGCTACCTGCAAACGCAGGCCAAGGAAGCCGATGTTGGTAACACGGCCCGAAATGGTTACCGGCGACAGGCCAACAAAGGGCATGTGATAGTTGAAATACTGCGAGTAAGGCTCGCCTCCGACAAAGGTGGTTTTTACCAACGGGAAATCAGGGTCGAAAAGCGTGCGGCTGTGCAGGTTGAAAAGTAAAACCGTTCTGGGTGAAAGCGGAATTACTTTGTTCATATTAAAAAGCAGGGCAGAGGTAATATTCCCGTTGTTTTTGAAATCGGAATACAAGGAAAACTCCAGTTCCAGCCGGGTTCCGTGGTTGGGAAAATAGAAATTGTCCAGGTTGTCGAAAGAAACCTGGGAATAGAGATTTCCCAGTACCATTTCATTTTTTAATTCGCTGATAGTCGTTGTGTTTTGCGAAAAAATGTCGACGTTAAATTATTCAATCTGTCCGCCAAGTCCGATATTGAAATTATGGAAAAAGCTTTTGTAGGTGTAGGTTTTTAGCGAGCTAAAAAACAAATCGGCGTTGTAAAGCTTATCGCCGCTATCAAAAATATGGTAGTTCTGGTATTTGGCATTCAGTTCAAAACCCAGGGTCGGAAAATTCAGCCGGTTGGCTTCCGCTGTAAAAGTAACGCCCGGATTGGCTGAGATCTCGGCGCTTGCCGAAAGAAATGAAAATGTTTTTTCGTAATTCCTTTTGGTGAAGTTAAGCAGCAAAACCGCAGCATCCACCGTATTAGCTTTAAACCCTACGCGTTGGGCATATTCTTTTTGCGGCACTACATTTAAATTCAGCGTTTTGCCCGCCGTGTTGTCGGTTAGGTAATAATAAGCCAATTCAAAACCTCCGTGGCCGTAAAGCCTGTCAATCGCGTCTTTGATTTCTTCCGCTGAATATTTTCCGGGAATTTCGAGGTTGAGCAGCGATTTCAGAAAAGTTTTGTCGAAATGATAATCACCGTGAATCCGGACATCGCTTATTTGCCATTTGCCGGAAACAACGTATTCGCGGGAATAAACAGGAGGCTGAAGTTGGTATTTATCTTTTATTTCCCTGATTTCATTCATATGGCGCAGGGCGGCTTTTTCTCCCCGTATGATCAGGGTGTCGGCGGCTTCGCGCGAAAAACTACCCGTTGAATACCCGGAAATATCGGGGCGGATAAGAATATCGCACAAACTGCTGTTGGCAGCATTTTTTTCCTTGTCCATAAAGCCGACGATTTGCCCAAAAATTTCATCCATCGATTTCAGCTTTTCCTGGGGGAGGTAATCGCTTCGGATGTCAACACCGATAACGATGTCGGCGCCCATTTCTTTGGCCACATCCACGGGAAAATTATTGATAAGACCTCCATCCACCAGCAGTAGTCCGTTACGTTTCACCGGTTGGAAAACTCCGGGGATTGCCATGCTGGCAAACAAGGCAGTGGGGAAGAAGCCGTCTTTCATTACCACTGCATCGCCTGTTTCCATGTCGCCGGCCACGCTGGCAAACGAAATCGGGAACTGACGAAAATCGGTATGAGGCGGAAGATTGCCCGCCAGCCCGCAAAAAATATTCAGCACATTCTGACCCTTAATAATGCCCTGCGGCAAGCCGATGGATTTTACATCGGAAAAGGGAAGCGACAGCAAATAGCGCTGTTTGAGCATTTTATCGTTATACGACAGGTATTCCCGCTGTACATTGTCAGAAAGAACTTCTTCCCAGTCGAGCTTTTTTACAATGGCTTCAATCTCCGCAGCGGTATATCCGATCGAATAAAATCCCCCGATCAGGTTGCCCATGCTGGTGCCCACAATAATATCAATCGGAATTCCCTCCTTTTCGAGCATTTTCAATATGCCAATGTGGGAAAAACCCTTGGCGCCGCCACCGCTCAAAACCAGGGCAATTTTTGGGCGATCGGGATCATTCTGCTGATCCGTCGGAGTGTTGGACAAAGCTTGCCTGGGCAAAAACGCAAGCAGTAGAAACAGCAGTATGATCGATTTCCGGAATTGCATTTCAGTTGTATTGTTCAGAATGAAAAACTACAGCAATAGCAGCACATTCAAAAGTAATGAAGCTTTTTTAAGCCTGAAATGATTAGCGGATAATATTCCCAAAAAATACCGAATTGGTAAAAAGCTTGGTTGTTCCAAGCCAGGTCCCTCTGAAATTCATATTGTTGTAGTAACTTATTAGCCTGCCTTTTCCTATGGACTGAACCGAGTTTCATGGGCGAAGCCCACTCGCTGGCATTTTCACAGGCGATTAGTGTACCTCCGTCCGAAATCCAGTCTTTTAATTTGGCGGCATCGGCTTCGGTCCATTCTCTGAAATTGCCAGCCAGGATGATGGTATTGTAGCGGAGCAGGTCCATTCTGCCCAGGTTTTCGGTTTCGGTCAGCGTAAGCGGTATTTGAAAACGCTGATCAAACAGGTGCCAGATTTCGCCTGCATCCAAACTGCTGGTGCTTCATGATGATCGGTCACAATATTGGGCTTCCACTCGTGGAATTTCTCTACCCGTCCGCGGCTTTCGGGATGAACCAGTAACAGGTAGTCGCGGTTCAGGTCGAACCAGTAGTGGTTGAAACGCCCGCCGGGCCACACTTCATCAAATTGCCGGGAATAAGAATCGCCGTTGGCCACGCTGCTCTGATGCATATTGGCCTCGATTACAAAGTGGACGGTATGTTGACCGCCATGATCGTTCATCCGCCGGCATTTGGTATGACACTGAAATCGTTTGACGCAACTGATGTAAAAACAATGCCCGGTATTAAAGATGTTTTCGCCCTGAAGGTTTACAACGATGATTATGCCCGCCAATGGTGTGATACCTCCTCGTTCACCGAGCTGGTGGCGGTTGTTGGTAATTCTACCTGGGAAGTGATGATGGCCAGATTAATGCTGAACGTGGAGTGGGAACCGTTCGCCGAACAAAAATACTCGGCAACCGGCTGGGGAGGAAACAAGCAGGACGTAACCGTACCCGGAGGTTTGGAGAGTACCACTGAGCATAAGAAAAAGATGATAGCCGAAGCTGCCAAAAGCGCCCGCGTTGTCCGTAAGGATGGTAACCCGGAAGAGGCATTTAAAAAGGCTGCCAAAGTGATTGAACGTACCTATACCGCACCATTTCTTGCACACAGCCCGATGGAACCCATGAACTTCTTTGCCGATGTGAAAGAAGACAGTGCATTGTTGGTAGGCCCCATTCAGTCGCCCGAATACATGGCAAAAACAGTGGCCGACCGGCTGGGATTTCCGCTTGAGAAAGTAGAGGTGCAAATGACCCGGATGGGAGGAGGTTTTGGCCGGCGTTTGTACGGTCACTTTATGGTGGAAGTGGCGCTGATTTCACAAAAAATGAAAGCACCCGTAAAACTGGTGTATTCGCGCGAAGATCATGACCTACGACGGCCGTTTGCGCATTGGTTGCGAAGGAATTATTACCCTGCTGATCGAACCGGTGTTTATCTCCGATGAATTACTTCGCGATTTCGAAAAGCAACTTGAAAGCAGGCTGCCCTTTGAAATGGAATCGTATTTTAATACCGAAGTGGGAGAATACGAAAATGCGGGATCTGTTATCAGCTTGGGTGGAAAGAAATACACACTTCGTCCTTCTTTTGAACCCAAAGGTGATTTACAGGTTTTCAAACAGACTTTTGAGCCTTTGTTTCAGCTGTATATTTTCGGGGCCGAGCACGATGCAGTGGAACTAAGCAAGGCTGCTAAATTGTTAGGGTGGGAGGTAACCGTTGTCGCTTCTCCCGATGAACAGAAGTCCTGTGATTATTTTCCGGGAGCGGGTGTCCTGATCACACCTGCCTACGAAGAAATCAACCGCCTGAAAATTGACAGGCAAACAGCCCTTGTGTTGATGACACACAGCTTTAACAAAGACGTGCAATACCTGATGGCCTTGAAAGACAAGCAGCCGGCTTATTTGGGATTGCTCGGATCGGTCAGTCGACGCGAACGGGTGCTTTCGATGGTGCTGGACTATATGCCCGAAATTCCGCCCGATTTTCTGGATCAGATCCATGGTCCGGCGGGGATCAATATCGGAGCCGAAAGCGCTTCCGAAATATCGGTTTCCATCCTAGCCGAAATCCTAAGTGTGATCCGTCAGCAGCAGCCCGTTTCCCTCCGTGATAAGGTGGGGGCGATTCATGGGTGATAAGTTGAAACGAATAAAAGCAAAAACCGGGGCGCTCCCGGTTTTTTTTGTATCGTTTTTACTGCGGAAGCTAAAGCATTGATATGGTCTTGTTGATGTCAAGGAAACGATCGGCGATTGGAGTGTACCTGGCTTTGCGGGACCGGTTGGTAATAAGAATCCGGAGGATTCAAATGTATGTAGCTGGAAAATGTGCCAAACGAACATCCGACTCCGGCCGGAGTCGTACATAGAACAAATGCATTTTTTCTACAAACATTTAATCCCGCAGGGATTTTGTTATTTGGCTATGCCTAGTGTCACTATAAACAAGAACAGTTTCCCTGCGTGATAAGGTGGGGGCGATTCATGGGTGATGGGTTAAAATCATACAAAATATAGATTCCAGCAAGTTGAGTCTAACAAACGAGTTATTTCGCAGGGGTGTATGGTAAAACATTTCGTTAGCGGCATCGCCGCGGAATCTTTATAGGAATAAATTTATCGTTGTAAAGGAAGGTGCAGCGCACCGGGATATCCTGCGATAAAATCAGGTTCTCAACCAATGAATGTTGCGGTGCGCTGCACCTCCTTTTTATTTTGTGTTATCTGTAGCTAGAAATGTTGACGGTGCTCTGCACCTTCTTTCTTTTATCTTGTTTTTTCAAAGCTATGGAGGCTAATGGTGCTCTGCACCTCAATATCCATTTTTGGATAAAGGTTGGTACTAGC
>JBKDZK010000450.1:0-2258 GCA_047971205.1 Draconibacterium sp. | reverse complement strand
CCAAACGGGGCATTCATTTTTGCCGTACTCCGTTCAATTACTGATACCGTAATAAAAAACAAACAAAACATTATCGGTTCTTTAAATACTATTGCCAATTTGCAAACTGATTAGTAACCTTCGTAGTAATTGTTGGTGCCTGCAAAAATCTCATCCAGAATTTTGCTCAGCGATTCATTTTTGTACGTTGAATTTACCTTACGCTGAAGATCTAAGTTATTCTCGCTGTACACAAAAATAAAGTCACTTTCGCGTTCTATTTGTCGAAAGATATCCTTCAATGTAATGTTGTTGGCATTTATATTGAACTTGGTTTGCTGCGAATAACTATCGGCAGCAACAGATGCCATTGCCAGGCAAATAAGCAGTGTCAATAATTTCATTTTCAATAAAAAATTTGAACCCCATGCGTTGGGGAACTTGTCCCATTTCCTCTTTTTTTTCATACTTTTATGAATTATCTATTTTTACCTTTTAGATAATGATTAACAGCTTGGTGGAGAATGAGGGCCTAATCTCGTTCTCCATCTTTATTATTTTTACTCTTCTTCTTTTGCTTCTGAAACGATTATTTTGTCCGCTTCAACACGATATTCGGTGTTGGTTACCTTGGCAAGAATTGATAATACATTCTCCAGCGATTCTTTTAATTCCAGCTTGCCACTTAAGCGGTAACTGTTTTTAACAAGCTCAGTGTTGTATTCAAACTTCACGTTGTAAAACCTTTCCAGCTTGTGGGTTACATAAGTCAGGTCAACATCCGAGAATTCGTACCAGCCTTCGCGCCACGAGGTATAGAGCTCTGGTCTGTTTGTTTTTTCCAGTACAATATCCTTCCCGGCATTGTTGTATCCCGCTTTTTGCCCGGGAGTCATATAGGTTTCCCTGCCAAGCAGCGATTTGTTTTTGATCAGCGAAATCTTGCCCTCCAACAATACTGTTTCGGTATAATCATCGTTCCGGTAGGCGCTGATATTGAATTTTGTTCCATACACCTTCACATCGATATTGTGGGTAGAAACGATAAATGGTTTATCACTGTTTTTGGCTACCTCAAAATAGGCTTCTCCTTCGAGGTACACCTGGCGTGTTTTTTCGCTAAACTGAATCGGAAAAGCCAGCTGGCTTCCCGCATTTAGCCATACTTTGGTACCGTCGGCCAGCAAAAGACTGCTCTCTTCGCCATAAGGAACAATTATTTTGTTGAGCTCTTCTTTGGGAGATGCCTTTTGTGTTGCGGCTTTGGTGGGAATAATGCTGTCGTGGTTGATCTGAATAGCCTGTTTGCTTTCCAAAACAGTTAAAGCTGATTTGGCCTCGTTTAAGGCAATCTCGTTTCCATTGGAAAGAATTAGGGTCGACTTTAGTACTTCAGGTTTGCCGCTTGAGTTGTTGCTTTCGAAAAACCATTCAGATTGCCGGTTATAACTCCAGTACCAGCTTCCGGCTACAACAAACAGCGAAATTACTGCCGCAGCAACAGCTCTGAACCGGAAAATTTTACGGGGGGCTTTGTTCGCTGCATGGTAATTTTTGATGTTGCTCCACGCATGGGCTTTCTTATTTTGATCAAGAGGGACGCTTGAAACCTCAAAAACTTCAATGATTCTTTTGGCCTGAATCATTTTGTCTCTCTCTTCCGGATGGTTATTCAGAAAATTATTCCACGATATTTTGCCAGGCTTTAGTGCTTCCTGCACAAACTCCTGATCGTGTAATAAATCTTCGATAGAGAAACCGGAGTATTTCCTTTTATTTGACATTTTTTGCCTTTGTTTTATATCAATTAAAAGGCAATGGGATTTGTTTTGTGACAAAAAAGATTTAAAACTTTATCTTTTTTTTGAAAGGCAGATAAAAAGTAAGGGAGCTAATTTTGAAGGGAGACTCTTCTTGAGTGATTGAATAGTTCTGGAAACCAATTGTCTGGCGGTATCGTACGAGATCGACATGAGCTCGCAGATCTCGGGATAATCAAAACCACAGGTGAATTTATAATACAAAATCTCTTTTTGTCTTTGATTTAGCTGCTGGAGAGCTTCGGTAATCAGTCTGATATTTTGGGCGGATTCTTCGTCCTGAATCATTTGTTCCTCAATCGAAAAAGATATATCAGGACTTATTTCTTCCTGGAAATCGGGCAATACTCCGTATTTTTTACTCTTTTCCAATGCTCTGATTAGTTTTCTCCAGTAATTCGGTGAGAAAAAAAATATTTTGATTTACAGTGTATTGCAAGTAAGAGAAAAAATATTTTT
>JBKDZK010000449.1:0-2982 GCA_047971205.1 Draconibacterium sp. | reverse complement strand
TGATGTAAAGAAAAAAAGATTCTCATCAAAATATGATCTATACACTCACAATGCGACAAAAAAGACAGGAATAGACCCTATTCAATTTTCGAAAAAAGCGGAGATGTTAGGATGTGGAGAGATTGTTATCAATTCCATTGATCAGGACGGAATGATGAAAGGCTATGACTTGGACATTATCAATAGAATAAGAGAAGCTGTATCAATTCCTTTAACTGTTTTGGGAGGTGCTGGAAATCTACATGATATTGGAACATTAATTCAACAACATGGAATAATTGGAGCTGCAGCTGGAAGCCTTTTTGTATTCAAAGGAAAATACAAAGCTGTACTCATTAATTATCCCAATTATAAAGAGAAAGAAGAAATAATTTCGAAGTATTTTAAACTATGAAACAAATCATACAAGACCTCAAAAACGGAAATACCAGAGGTCAGAGGTCAGTCAAAGCGTAAAACAGAATACACTCAAAGTGTAAAACAAATAACTCACAAAACGTAAAGTAAAATCCAGATAAAATGTAAAACACACAAAAACTGTTCTATATTTGTGTTGTAAATGAGGCAAATATGAAACGAGCATGTAAATTATTCACACCTAAGAGTATGATTAAAATACTGCGAGTTCCCTGTCTGCCGACAGGCAGGCATACTATACCTTTAAAAACAAACAATTTTAATAGTATGAATTACTACACCAGAATAGTTGAAGAAGAAATAAAGCAAAAATTACAAGCTTCCGGAGCTTTGTTGATTAAAGGCCCTAAATCGTGTGGGAAAACAGAAACTGCCAAACAATTTGCTGAAAGTATGCTGCAAGTTGACCGTGATGAACAGGTACCCATCGTAATGAGCGTTAATCCTAAAATTTTGCTGGAAGGGAAAACACCCCGGTTAATTGATGAGTGGCAGGAACAGCCGAAGTTATGGAATTATGTCAGGCACGAAGTGGATGACAGAAAAAAGAAAGCTCAATTTATTTTGACGGGCTCTTCAAATCCTGAAGAAGAAATAAAACTGCATAGCGGTGCCGGAAGATTTACGATTGTTGAAATGCAGACTATGTCGTGGCAGGAAATGGGCTATTCGTCGGGTGCAGTAAGCCTCAAAGCATTATTGAATGGCGAAACAGTTGCGTACTCAGACAATAATTTATCTGTAGATTTGATTATTGAAAGAATGATTAAAGGAGGTTGGCCTGCCTTGCTAAACACTTCTCTTAATGAGGCGATTCTATTAAACAGAAGTTATGTCGATTTGCTGGCAGAGGCAGATATGAGCCGGGTTTCAAACGTAAAACGCGATCCTCAGAAAGTTCGTTCTTTGCTTCGTTCTCTTGCCCGGAATATTGCAACTTTAGTCGATAATACTACCCTGGGAAAAGATATTAAAGCCGTAGAAAATACAGATTTATCGCGCCCAACCATTATCGATTATCTAAATGCATTGTCGCAATTGATGATATTTGAAGAACAAGCTGCATTTAACACCCATATACGTTCGTCCAGTGCATTGCGCAAATCTCCTAAAAGACATTTTTGCGATGTCTCGCTTGCCATTGCTGCATTAAAGTTAGATAAAAAAAGATTGATGAACGATCTGAAATATTGCGGATTTCTGTTTGAATCGCTGGTATATCACGATCTTAAAATGTACGCAATTGCAAATGAAGCCGAAATTTCTCATTACAGAGACTCAACCGGTTTAGAAGTAGATGCAATTGTACAACAAAGTGGTGGGGCATGGGCTGCATTTGAAGTTAAACTCGGAATAGGCATGCTCGATGATGCTGCAAGCAATCTGCTGAAATTTAACGAACTGATTGATGAGAAAAAATATACAAAGCCGGCATCTTTGAATATTATAACCGGAACAGGAATGAGTTTTACACGACCTGACGGTATAAATGTAATATCGTTGGCTTCGTTGGGTAAATAAGCGCCTGGTGCAATTCATATAGAACAACTGAAAAGACAGAGGTCGGAGGTCGGAGATCAGTTAAATGCAAATATTATGCGAATTAATTCAGCTAAAGAACTTGAAGTTTATAAAAAAGCTTATGCTTTGGCAATGGAAATATATTTGATTTCAAAATATAAAACACATAAGGAATTAACGTTATAATCTAAAGAAATAGGACGAATGCCGGGGAAAATGCTTAATAACCCAGAATCGTTTTTGATAAAAAAATAGAGGTCCGAGATCAGACTTCTGATTTCCGATTTCCGACGTCTATAAAATACAACTATGAAGCAGATAATACAAGATTTAAAAAAAGGCAATACAATCCTTGAAGAAGTTCCGGCGCCACAGGTAAAGGCCGGAAGTTTATTGATAAAAACCACCCGTAGCCTGGTTTCTTTGGGCACCGAACGGATGCTGGTTGAATTTGGCAAGGCCGGATTTATTGATAAAGCCCGCCAGCAACCGGATAAGGTAAAGCAAGTGCTGGATAAAATGAAAGCGGAAGGCATTTTGCCCACGCTGGAAGCTGTCTTTAATAAATTAAACCAACCTCTTCCTTTGGGTTATTGCAATGTAGGCGTGGTTGAAGCCGTAGGCAAAGGCGTTCACCGGTTTAAAGTGGGCGACCGGATAGCCTCCAATGGCAACCATGCGGAGTATGTGTGTGTACCCGAAAACCTTTGTGCCTTAATTCCGGATGGTGTCAGCGATGAAGAAGCAGCTTTTACCGTTATTGGCTCGATTGGCCTGCAGGGTATTCGTTTGTGTAAACCTACCTTTGGAGAAACCATCGTTGTCATTGGCTTGGGTTTAATCGGCCTGGTTACTGCCGAATTGTTAAAAGCCAACGGTTGCCGGGTCATTGGTTACGACTTTGACCAGCAAAAGGTGGACATGGCTCGCTCGAAAGGGATCACGGCCTTTAATCCGGCCCAGGGAACCGATCCGGTAAAATTTGTACAACAGGCCACCAATGAAACAGGTGCTGATGGGGTAATTATCACGGCTTCGGCTAAA
>JBKDZK010000448.1:0-2205 GCA_047971205.1 Draconibacterium sp. | reverse complement strand
CAATGATCCCAATTATCGGAATGTTATTTCAGAAATGAAGAATGAACTGATGAAACTGCGCGAAGATATTGGAGACACCGACAAACAGTATCCCGAAATGGTGAGGATATTTGAAGAGTACTGGAATTAACGAAACAAAACAATCATGATTCCGGGGAGTCACCATCTGAAATGAAAGTTAAAATGTATCTCCTATCGGGGATTTGTTTTTAATTTTTAACGCAGAATATCCAATATCAGATTTTTCGGATTTTGTTGGATATTTTACATTCAAAATTGAGAATTGGGTATTTTTTAAGATTGACTTTCAGGAAAAAACTTCATAGCAATATTTTGTCACAAATCAGCATGAAAGTCGCCTAGCCAAACAGGTCGAGCTTTTTCATGTGTCTTGGAACCAGCAGAAAAAACTGATAGCAGACTTGTTGAACACATCATTGTTGCCATAGAGCACGGACAGAAAAATACTTTCATAAAAATTACTAGTCTCGTTTACAGGGAGACTTTCACAAAAAAGGCCGCTGAGTTTTTCAGCGGCCTTTTGAAATATTATAACCTCAAAGGGTTTTTACATCAAGAAACTCAAAAGAATACCGGCTGCTACTGCCGAGCCAATAACACCCGAAACGTTCGGAGCCATGGCGTGCATAAGCAGGTGATTGGTTGGGTCTTCCTGTAGTCCCATTTGCTGAACAACCCTTGCACTGTCAGGTACTGCAGATACACCCGAAGCACCAATCATTGGGTTGATTTTGTTCTCTTTTTTCAGGAACAGGTTCATGATTTTTGCACCGGCAACACCACCGGCAGTTGCAATTACAAACGAAGCTGCACCCAATGCAAAGATTTTAATGGAAGAAGGAGTCAGGAACACATCGGCCTGGGTTGAAGCACCCACCGTAAGCCCCAGCAAGATCGTAATGGTATCGATCAGCGGGTTGGCAGCTGTATTGGCCAAACGTTTGGTAACACCCGATTCTTTCAGCAGGTTTCCGAAGAACAACATACCGATCAGCGGAAGAGCCGAAGGAGCAATGTAGGCTGTTAAAATCAACCCAACAATCGGGAACAGTACCTTTTCTGTTTTGGAAACCGCACGCGGAGGTTTCATACGGATCAAACGTTCTTTTCTGCTGGTCATCAGTTTAATTACCGGAGGCTGAATTACCGGTACCAGCGCCATGTACGAATAGGCTGCAATGGCGATAGGCCCGATCAGGTTTTTCACGACTGTTCCATCGGCCATTACGTTAAGTCCGTTGGCTAACTTCGATGAAAGGAAGATCGCGGTTGGACCGTCGGCACCACCGATAATACCAATTGCACCGGCTTCAGGAGGTGCAAAGCCAAGGTAAAGAGCTCCCAGGAAAGTCAGGAAGATACCAATCTGCGCGGCTGCTCCCAGCAACATTAATTTCGGATTCGAAATCAACGACGAGAAGTCGGTCATCGCTCCAATGCCCAGGAAAATGAGTGGCGGATACCATCCCTGAACCACACCCTGGTATAGAATGTTCATAACCGATCCCGGCTCGTAAACACCCAGTTTCAGGTTGAAGTCAACCACCTGGAACATGGGAATGTTCCCGATCAGGATACCAAAGCCAATGGGGATAAGCAACATCGGCTCGAAGTCGTACTTTATGGCCAGGAACAGGAACACAAATCCTACCAGCATCATGACCATATTACCCCAAGCAATGTTGGCAAAGCCCGAGAATTCGTAGAAGTTAAACAGCCCTGAAACAGCGCCGCTGTAGTTCTTGTACTCGAATCCGTCGCCGGCGAGTTTCCCGTCCTTGTTTAACTGTAATTCACGTTGTGGAAGATGAATGGTTTCATCTACCATATCGTAACCGGTAGAACGGTTGGGATCGGTATTGGCTCCCAGGTGCGTTACTTTAACCGGTTTAAAATCGAGCACTATTTTATCACCCGAAATCCGGTAATGGCCTGTAAAACGCGTTTTGGCCGAGTCGAGCATAAAAGCTCCGTCCTCTTCAAACGAAAACGTTTTGTAACGCTTTACCGTTTTGGGTTTTTCGGTTTGAGTTCCGTCCTCTTTATAGGTCGGAATCGGTACATATCCATCGGAATAATTGATCCATTTTCCGCTGGCAAGTACATCACTGAGTTTTTCGGGTTGCCCGGCAAATGCCGTTGTCGCCCCAAAAATCAGCAATACTATTAGTTGCAATATTTTTC
>JBKDZK010000447.1:0-3876 GCA_047971205.1 Draconibacterium sp. | reverse complement strand
AATAAATACCTTGCTCCTGTTGAACGCATAAAAATTGACCTCTCGGGCTTAACAAGCAGCACTTATCTGATTAGCATAAAAACCAAAGAAACAGTAATAACAAAGCGGATTATAATTAAAAATACGTAAAGGTTTTTTTTGACAAGATTTTTAATCCCTTTTCATCGAATGAAATTGATTTGTTAAAAAAGAAGAGGCTATCCAGTACCAGCCGGATAGCCTCTTTGCTCATCTTATCTGACGAATGCTTTACTCTGTTTCTATAATTGGGGTATCGGGGTTCAAGTCTTCAGGAAAACCTGTATAACGATAGCCCGAGAATGTCCAATTCTCCTCCCAGCCGCTTGCATTGCTGCGGCTGTTTTCTTTAAGCCTCCAGGCATACTCGGGTACATCGGGCTTATTCCATTCCTCTTCTGGTAGCAAATAACTTTCGATGGTAACGAAATCGCAGTATGTTTTAACTTTGACATAAATACTGTCCGACGTGTTGCCACCGATGGTGGTAGCTCCATCAGGACGGATATTGCCCCCCAACAGAGAAAGCCTTGAATATAGCTGAACACCTGGATATTCAACATCTGCCGTATCGGGAGTACCTAATCCGGAAGGCCTTGCCACCGGTGTCCCACTTTCATTCAGGACATAAAAGTCATTGTCGCTTAACTCGGCGCTGCGGCTAATGTTTTCTACTACTACTTCTTCAGCAGAAAACTCTAACGGTGTCCCTGCGAGGCTAAATTTCCCTTTTAAGGCATGCCCTGCCACGTGGGTATCGATGATTATTTCGTTTTCCACATTAGCGGCAGAGTTGTATAGCAGCACCTCTTCGCCATCTTTAATAGTTTTGTTATCATCGCTATATTCTTCGCAGGTTATGGCAACAACAAACCTGCCATCGTAAGCACGGGTATTGGAATACCAATTGTCTTTTTCTTCGAAGCATGACGACAATACCATAAGTGACGCAATGCTTATATAGATTAATTTTCTCATTGCTTTATTGTTATTTTGTTAGATTAACATAAAATGTCATAGCACTTGCATATTCGACCTCCCAGTATATCGTTCCATTTTCGGGATCATATTTGGCATTTTCCATTTTATCGAGAGAATCGCCCCATCCTTGTATAGAGCTGGAAACCAAGTCTATGGTATTATCTTCGTTTAATGCAAGATAACCAGTCATTGCATACCGGATGCCATAGCCGGCCCTTACTGCATAGTATCCTGCAAAAAAATCGCTAACAGAAAAGAAGCCTGGGGCCACTTTCTCAATCTTAACGCTTAGGTTGTTACCACTATAAGGGGTTTCCCTGGCAGGATAATAAAGACGATAGGTACCATCGGCAGCATGATAATCGCCACTGATATCGGTTTCTACCGATGGGTTGCAAACAATTACTTCCCTTATCGCTTTCGACTCAAAACCATCTTTGTTTATCCCGGAATAAACAACCTTGTACATGCCCATAACATCAGGGTCCACATTGCTGTCGGTGTTGGTATCGCCCGTTACGTCCTGCCCTTCCAAGGTTGCGATAACGCCCGGGTCGGTAAATTCACTCCCTACCTGAAGGATAAGCGGATTGTCTCCCTGTATATCAAAAGAAACATAATAGGTAGAATGCGAAAGATTTGCTGTTTCCTTGTCATCACAAGAGAAGAACACGAAAACAGAGAGTATTAGTAAACAATATCTGAATCTATTCATTTTATTTCGTTTATAAGTTGCTACCTTCATTTTATTTGCCCGATTTTTGGTCCCACCAAACTTTTTGCCCAATGTTGGCTTTCTGACCGGGTGCGTTCGTATTCCTGAAGATATAATATTCAGGATAAAGCGGCGATGCTGGCAAATTGCCGTTTAACAAGTCCCGTCCTTCTACCGAAATGGTGAGTTCCCCGACCGGGAAATTAGCCCATGCTTCGGTCCTGTTGGCGGCTACATCTATTTCGTTTACTGCAGGGTATTTAGTCCTGTTCCTTTCCAGGAATGATTCTATGTGCTGGTAATTGCAATTGGCTACCCATTTCTGCATGGCTATTGCTTTTATCTGTTCTTCGGTGCTTCCAGCTGTCCATTGGGCATAACCATCTGTTTCTAAAATGCCCAGATTGTCAATCCCGTGTTGCGCCAACGAGGCTTTTACGCCGTTTTCGTAATATTCTTTAGCTTTATCGCTATTCCCGGCCCGGGCATACACTTCGGCAATATAGAAGTTGACTTCCCAGTCGGACATAATCATCAAGTCCATGTCAGCCGGAATTACCGCTGTGGCATAACTTTCTCTATCATCGGCGGTGCCGTCTCCATCAGAATCTTTTTTTGATTCGAAATCGCCAAAAAAGGCGGCTTCGTTCCCTGAAAACAAATTGGCCAGACGTGGGTCGTTATTGTTATTAAGGTAATCAAAGAACGATTTGCACGCCCTCACGTTCAAAGAGATGTAGTTTGCCCCACCAGCCTGGAACTCGCGCATCGGATGGCGTTTGCCCTCCATGGAATCGTCCCATACGCTTCCGGAAATTTTAGCGCTTTCTGTAAGCAGGTCGGCATTTTGGATAAAACTTAGTACAGTTGCGTTGTTGTATTCAGAGGTTTCTGACAGACGCAACAGCAGCTTTAATTTCAAAGTACTTGTAAACTTGCGCCATTTGGCCAGGTCTCCGGCGTAAATCATGTCCTGGCCCCCGTCGATAGATGCTTTGCTCAGGTCTATGGCAAGCAGTTCATCTACCCTTTTTAACAAATCGGCATAAATATCCTGCCCTTTGTCCTGTTTGGGGTTATAGATTCCTTCGTCTCCCCGTAGTGCTTCAGAATAGGGCATATCTCCCCAAACATCGGTAATGATTTGCCAAGTGAATATAGACAAGGCTTCTGCCACAAAGTAATAGCCTTTGTTGTCGTCGTCGATGGTCATATTTTTTATACGCCTTAAATCGGCAAGCGGTTGGCTGGTAAGCGAGAGGTAAGCAGTATTAAAATCTACGGGCAAGTATTCGCAGAGTGATTTAAATTGCGATGATGTATAGTTTTGTGTCCAGTATTGGACCCAATATCCTCCGCCAAAACCAAAGTCCCATCCCATTAAGTTATTGGCAATGCCTATTTCCGCAGCGGGCAACAGGGTGTTTGCTTCCGGAACTTCTTCCAGGGCATCCGGATTGTGGTTGATATCCAACCAATCGGAACAGCCTGATAGTAGTAAGGCAAAAACCGATGATATAATTAAAATTTTTCTTTTCATATCCTTTTGTTTCAATGATTGTTAAAATGAAATGCTTAATCCGAATACATAAGTCTGGTAAGGCGGTGTCGAGGCAAATTCCCCAAATTTGGCTTCAATGTCATTCCCAAAAGTTGTAATCTCAGGATCGATGTACTGGTTTTCTGTCGGGGTCCAAAGCAAAATGTTATCAACCGTAACCGATGCACGTATATTGCTTACTTTTAGTTTACTGCAAATTTTCTGGGGCAGGCTATAGGCCAAACTTACATTCCGGAGTTTAAGGAAAGAGCGATCCAATACGGCATGGTCTGTATATTGGAACCCGCCTTGACTGTAAAATGTATGTAATGCTGTCGGGTCCACCGGAGTCGTATTCTCTTTGTAAGTGATTTTATCCCCGTCGGTAACTTCAACAACTGAATTAGGTATGATAAACGGGTTACGGTCATTGTAAATTGTTTCCGGCCCGCTTCCTACCCAGTGCATATAGTCTTTTGTGTACGAGAATATCGCCCCGCCTTTTCGGTAATCTAAGGTTGCAGCTAACGAGAGTCCTTTAAAGGTAAAAGTATTCGTAAAACCCATGCGGTATTTCTCGTTGATGTCTTTTCCCAGGTATTCTTCATCTGCTGTGGGTTGC
>JBKDZK010000446.1:0-8249 GCA_047971205.1 Draconibacterium sp. | reverse complement strand
GTTTATACAAGTCCCTGGGCGATCATTGAATTGGCTACTTTTACAAAACCTGCAATGTTGGCTCCCTTAACATAATTAACAGAACCATCGGGATTTTGCCCATATTTCACGCAAGTGTCGTGGATGTTGACCATGATGGTCTTCAGTTTCTGATCCACTTCTTCACGCGTCCAGTTGATGCGCATGCTGTTTTGAGTCATTTCCAGACCCGACACTGCCACACCTCCTGCGTTTGCTGCTTTGCCCGGCGCATATAAAATGCCTGCTTCCAGGAATTTGTGTTTGGCTTCGTAAGTCGAAGGCATATTGGCTCCTTCTGCCACCACAAAACATCCGTTTCCGAGCAAGGTATCTGCATCTTCGCCGCTAATTTCATTCTGAGTGGCACATGGTAGAGCTACGTCGCATTTTACACTCCACGGACGTTGGTTCTCAAAATAAGCTACGTTGTACTCTTCTGCATATTCCTTGATTCTTCCACGGTATCCGTTTTTCAGGATTTTTACGTATTCCAGTTTCTTGCGGTCAATTCCTTCCGGATCGTAAATGGTTCCGTTCGAATCGGACAAGGTAACCGGTTTTCCACCCATGTCGAGCACTTTTTCAACGGCATATTGGGCTACGTTTCCTGAGCCTGATATGGCCACCGTTTTTCCTTTAATGCTGTCGCCACGCATTTTTAACATCTCTTCGGCAAAGTATACGGTTCCGTAACCGGTTGCCTCAGGCCTGATAAGAGAACCGCCCCACTCGATACCTTTCCCGGTAAATACGCCGGTAAACTCGTTGCGCAGGCGTTTGTACTGTCCGAACATGAAGCCAACTTCGCGGCCACCAACACCGATGTCTCCGGCCGGGATGTCGGTATTCGGACCGATGTGACGGGATAATTCGGTTGCAAAACTTTGGCAAAAACGCATCACTTCGTTGTCCGATTTGCCCTTGGGATCAAAGTCAGAACCGCCTTTTCCGCCTCCCATTGGCAGAGAGGTAAGGCTGTTTTTCAAAACTTGCTCAAAAGCCAGGAATTTGAAAATACTCAGGTTGACCGACGGGTGAAACCTTAAACCACCTTTGTACGGGCCAATGGCGCTGTTCATTTCAACCCGGTATCCGCGGTTTATATGCACATTGCCGAGGTCATCGCTCCATGGAACACGGAACATGATAACTCTTTCAGGTTCTACCATTCTTTCGAGTATCTTGGCCTGCAGATAGCGCGGGTTCTTTACCAGAAATTCGGCAAGGCTTTCCACAACTACGGAAACAGCCTGGTGAAATTCATTTTCTCTTGGGTTTTTTGCTTTTAAATACGAGATAAAATCTTCAGTGTACTGAGCTGGATCTCTAAAATTCATACGGTAAAAAATAATTATGTTTTAGATTAAAAGTGCATGTCAATTTCCGGCTAAACCGGTAAAAAACTTTAGTCTGTTTTATATACTGTCAAAGTGAAGGCATGTTGCCTACGAAATTATAAGAAATTTCGGGTTTATTCTTGCAAATGATAAATAGGCTTGTTAAGATTAAACGGAAAATTAATATTCTGAATCCTGCTTTCCCGTTTGGTTAAGTTCCCTTTCACATCCAACAAATTGTGTATCTTTGCCGCTTGAACTTTGAATCGTGTATAATCATTCGATAAGATGGAATATAAATTTGCGGAAATTGAGCCGAAATGGCAGCAGTATTGGAAAAGAAACAAAACGTTTAAGACAGTAGATGACTTTTCAAAACAGAAATATTACATCCTCGACATGTTTCCTTATCCTTCAGCGGCAGGTTTGCATGTGGGGCATCCGGAAGGGTACACGGCAACAGATATTCTGAGCCGTTACAAGCGGATGAAAGGTTTTAATGTGTTGCATCCGATGGGGTATGATGCGTTTGGTCTTCCGGCCGAACAATATGCCATTCAAACCGGAACGCACCCTGCGGTTACAACCGGGAATAACTGTGATAATTTCCGCCGACAAATCAAGGCCATTGGATTGAGTTACGACTGGGACCGGGAGATCAACACCACCGATCCGAAGTATTTTAAGTGGACGCAGTGGATCTTCAAACAACTGTACAATACATGGTTTGATGAAGAACTGCAAAAAGGCCGTCCGATCTCTGAATTGGTGATTCCGGAAGAGGTAAAAGCAAACGGCGAAGAAGCCGTAAAAGCATACATAAGTGAAAAGCGCCTGGCTTATTACGACAATGCACAGGTTTGGTGGTGCGATTCGTGTAAAACCGTTTGTGCCAACGAGGAAGTTTTAACCGATGGCTCTCACGAGAAATGTGGCAATCCGGTTATCCGGAAAAACCTGAAACAATGGTTGCTGCGCATTCCGCACTACGGCGAACGGCTGTTAAGTGGTTTGGACACCCTGGATTGGCCGGCTGGTGTAAAGGACATGCAGCGCAACTGGATTGGGAAATCAACCGGGGCCGAAGTGGATTTTGAAATCGATGGGCTGGGCAAAAAACTGCGGGTTTACACTACCCGTCCTGATACTTTGTTTGGCGCAACCTACATGGTAGTGGCACCCGAGCATGAGTTGGTAGGCAAACTGGTAACCGACGACAAGAAAGAGGTAGTTGAAGCTTACATAAAGGCAGCTGCGTTGAAATCGGACCTGGACCGTACCGACCTGGCAAAAGAAAAAACGGGTGTTTTTACGGGGCGCTATGCCATTAACCCGGTGAACAATACAAAAATCCCGGTATGGGTGGCCGATTATGTGTTAACCGGTTACGGAACAGGCGCGATTATGGCGGTTCCTGCGCATGATACCCGCGACTTTGAGTTTGCCAAGGAATTTGATATTCCGGTTGTATGCATCCTTGATCCGAAAGAGGTGGAAAACCGCGAAGAAGTGCTGACCGGAAACGCTTGCTGGACCGAAGACGGTGCATACATTAACTCTGCCAGCGCCGAAACCGGTATCGACATAAACGGTTTGAACAAAGCCGCCGGTATGGCAAAGATTATTGACTGGCTCGAAGAAAAAGGTATCGGTAAGGCAACTGTGAACTTCAAACTGCGCGACTGGTTGTTTAGCCGTCAGCGTTACTGGGGCGAACCGTTCCCGGTTATTCACTGGGAAGACGGTGAAGTTACTTTGGTGGAAGATGAGAATCTGCCATTGGAGTTGCCCGATCTGGAAGAGTACAAACCCAGCGAAACAGGCGAATCGCCACTGGCGAATGCTAAAGACTGGCTGATTGTAACCGATAAGAACGGACGAAAAGGCCGCCGCGAAACCAATACCATGCCTCAATGGGCCGGATCGTGCTGGTACTACCTGCGTTACATCGACCCGATGAATGCAGATTCGATTTTTGATGTAAAAAAAGAACAATACTGGATGCCGGTTGACCTGTATGTAGGTGGAGCTGAACATGCCGTATTGCACTTGTTATATTCGCGTTTCTGGCACAAAGTGCTGTTCGATTTGGGAATTGTATCGACCGACGAGCCGTTCCAGAAGTTGTACAACCAGGGAATGATCCTGGCTTTTGCTTACGAAACGCTTACCGGAGCCAAAGTAACTTCTGATTTGGTAGAAGAGAAAGACGGGAAATATTTCCACACCCAAACCGGCGAGGAGCTGAGACAGATCGTTGCCAAGATGTCGAAATCGTTGAAAAATGTGGTGAATCCTGATGATGTGATCGAACGTTACGGGGCCGATTCGCTGCGTTTGTACGAAATGTTTATGGGACCGCTTGACGAACGTAAACCCTGGGCTGAAAACGGTGTAAAGGGAGTTTTCAATTTTCTGGCACGTGTTTACCGCTTCTTTTCGAATACTGAAAACATTGTGGAAGGGGAGGAAGATCCCGAAGTGGCAAAACTGTTGCACCAAACCATCCGGAAAGTGGGTTCCGATATTGAGAACATGAAATTCAACACGGGTATTTCTGCTTTGATGGTGTTTAACAACCTGGCCATCAAAAAAGGCAAGGTAACCAAAGAAACTGCTGAAACCTTTGCCAAAATTCTTGCTCCGTATGCACCGCACATGGCCGAAGAGTTATGGTCGATGTACGGAAATCCCGAAACACTCGCGTATGAGCCGTGGCCCGAAGTGGATGAAAGTTTACTGACCGAAGATACCCACGAATACCCGGTTTCGTTTAACGGCAAAATGCGCTTTAAGCTGGAATTGCCGCTCGATATGCCACAAGCCGAAGTGGAGAAAGCTGTTTTAGCTGATCCCCGTTCAGAAAAATGGATAGAAGGCAAATCAGTCCGGAAATTTATCTATGTTCCGAAGAAGATCATCAACATCGCAGTTGGATGAGCAATCAATAAAACAGAAGTTGTTTAAAGTTAAACATCGAATTATGTCATAATTATCATACATACAGATAATTACACCCAAAAAAAAGAGTGTATCTTTCCTTTGTTGTTAACTCACCCTGATTGCGACTTCGTCACAATCGTCCCTCTCTACCCGTAGCTACCCCTCTATACACAAATATTTTGGGACAGTTATTTCAATGTATGACAGTTATGCGGCGCAAGGAACGTTAAATCTTTAAACTGCGGGTAAATTGCGACTTTTCACCGTATTTATCCATACCACGGGTTGCACTCTCGGCGTTCGTTTACCCGCGGTTATTGTTGTATCACCCTTTTAGGGTGATTCTTTAAACGACACTGAAAGTGTTGAATGTGAATAGCCCGGTGCGAAGCGCCGGGTGAAGGAGTAGCGAACAGCTCGTCCGGCGAAGAAAGCTGTATCGTACTTGTTCGTTGTTCCGGACGAAATAGGATTAACCAATTTAAATCAGGCTACTAAAAAATGTGTATAAAGGGTAACTACCCGTTGAGAGGGAGAGTCAGGATTAGTATGAAACGAACATATTTTTACATACAACGGTTTAACTTTTGACAACTTTTGTGGACGAATTTTTTGTGCTAAATTTATTGCTTATCATAAATTAATTTCAAAAAACACTCCAATGGCAAGCATTTTAAAAAGTAACGACAGGAAATTTAAAGAAGAAGCCAATAAGATAGATCCTTATCGCCTGATGTCGGATACTTCCAAAGGTAAAAAAGGTGTAAAACCTCAAAACCTGAATTTTGACCTCCGGCAACTAAATCCGGGGCAGTTTTCAGCACCTTACCATTTCCACAGGTATGCAGAGGAGCTGTTTATGATCCTTTCAGGAACAATGACACTTCGGTCTCCCGAAGGACTGGAAGTGGTTGGAAAAGGAGATTTGATCTTTTTCGAAATGGGAGAAAGCGGGGCTCATCAGTTTTACAACCACAGCGAAAAACCATGTGTTTACCTTGATGTAAGAACATTTATTGGTTATGATGTGTGCGACTATCCCGATTCAAATAAAATATTGCTGACACCTTCTTTCGAAATATTTAACAAAGAAACAGCAGTGCGTTACTTTGAGGGAGAAGAGAATATTATTGATAAATGGGAACAATTATGCGATAAAAAGGAATAGTTAAACGCTTTTTAGCCGAAAAGAATAAGAAATTGGTCATTTCCATTAAGCCAGGTTTTTCCGGCAAATCTTAAAATTAGATTAATTCCGAAATCCCTGATAATCATCACTATTTTTTATGTTTAAGGTGTGTTTTTTTGCGCCCGATTTTAAGCACATAAAAAGTTCGGTGATGTTTACAAAAATGTTGGCGGCCAACCGCAATCTGGTAAAGATAATCCAGGATTATGGAATCATGACCTTTGGCTTGTTTTTGTTTGCCATGGCATGGGAAGTTTTTATTATACCTGCTCAAATAACCGGTGGCGGAATTACCGGTGTTTCGGCGGTGGTTTATTATGCAACCGGAATTCCGGTGAGTATTACTTACCTCGCCATCAATGTGGTGTTGGTATTGATAGCTATTAAAATACTGGGAGCCAATTTTGGGGTAAAAACCATTTTTAGTATTGGCGTTATTACTACCTTTTTTGTCATTTTCGAGAACCTGGTAAAAGAACCTTTGGTAGACGACATGTTTCTTTCGTCGGTTATAGGGGGGATGATCAGTGGCGCCGGATTGGGGGTTGTTTTTTCGCGCGGTGGCAGTACCGGAGGAACCGATATTATTGCGATGATCGTGAACAAGTACCGCAACGTAAGCCCCGGACGTGTGATCATGTTGTGTGACGTGGTGATCATTGCTTCGGTATATTTTGTTTTTCAATCGGTTGAAAAGCTGGTGTATGGCTATGTAGTGATGTGGGTGGTTTCCTACTCGCTCGATTCGTTTTTAAGCGGTGCCAACCGGTCGGCGCAAATGTTTATCGTTTCAAAAGAATACAAGAAGATCGCGGAATACATCAGTCATGAAGCAGTCAGAGGCGTTACGCTCCTCGACGGTTCGGGCTGGTACACCAACAAGGAGGTGAAAGTGATCATGTCGGTGGTGCGAAAAAAAGAAAGCGGTGCCATTTTCCGGTACATCAAAAAAATTGATCCCGATGCATTTATCTCCATGGGAAGCGTAATGGGCGTTTACGGTAAGGGTTTTGAGAAGATCAAAATATAGACCCGAATTCGGATTGAACATAAATTCACACATTCTAAATAATTAAATTGGCGGCACTTTTTTTAAAGTTGCCACAATGATCGGTGCTTTTTTAAGTTTTCTTATTTTTGCCACTTATGAAGCGAAGCAGGATGAGAAAAAATTGGAAAGTATGGATGACAACTTTGGGCGCCGTTGTTATTTTTATGATGAATGCCTGTGCACCCAAATCACCACCAAGAGAAGAAGTAACGATTACAGATACAATCGCAACCATCAAAGAACCCGTTCTGAAATATGGCTTGCCGGTTGATTCTTTTAATCTGGAAGATGGCATCGTGCGCAACAACGAGTACCTCAGTCAGATCCTGAATGAGCGGGGAGTTAGCATGGCTACTATCGACCGGATTGCCCGGAAATCGAAAGAAGTTTTTGATGTCCGGAAAATAAAGAGCGGTGGAAAGTACACCATTTTTTCTACTTCCGATACCTTGAACGAGGCCCGCTATTTTGTTTACGAAAATTCCGCCGTTGATTACACCGTGTTCGAATTGTTCGATTCGCTGGGCATTTACCAGAGCAAAAAGGAGGTGGAAATCCGCAGAGCCGTTGCACAGGGAGAAGTAAAATCTTCGCTTTGGAATGCCATGATCGACAGCAACCAGGACCCGATGCTGGCGATCGAACTTTCCGATATCTTTGCCTGGACCATCGACTTTTTTGCGATCCAAAAAGGCGACCGTTTCCGGGTAATCTACGATGAAATTTACGTGGATTCCACCCGGATCGGGATAGGAACTATTCACGCAGTAGAATTTGATCACTACGGTGAGTCGAATTTTGCCTTTTTATTTGACCAGGATGAACGTGCTGACTATTTCGACGATAAAGGACAGAGTTTGCGAAAAGCATTCTTAAAAGCTCCGCTTCAGTTTTCACGGATAAGTTCGCACTTTTCGAACAGCAGGCTGCACCCGGTGTTGCGCATTCGTCGCCCACACCACGGTGTTGATTATGCTGCCGCCAGCGGTACTCCGGTAGTAACCATTGGCGACGGAACGGTGGTTGCAAAAGCCTACCAGGCAAAAGGTGGCGGAAATTATCTGAAGATCAAACACAACTCGGTTTATACCACTACTTACATGCACCTCAAGGGCTTTGCCAAGGGAATTGCCAATGGCAGCCGCGTAAAACAGGGGCAGGTGATTGGTTACGTGGGAGCCACGGGGCTGGCTACCGGACCTCACCTCGATTTCAGGGTGCAGAAAAACGGAAGTTATGTAGATCCTTTGCGCGTAAAAGCACCGCCGGTTGAGCCGGTAAAAGAAGAAAACATGCCACGCTACATGGTTCTGAAAGACTCGATGATGAACGAGTTGGAAAACATCCGGTGGGCCGATGAGTTGATTCTTCCTGAAGCGGGCGGTGAAGTAGCTTCCACTTCCGATAAATAGAGGTGTGGCATTTACCTTCGAGGCGGTATTCATTTGATATGTTTTCTGTTAAAAACCAGAATTGATTTACTTCTTTGCTCAACAAATATTTTTACCTGACTGTTATTTTCTCAGGTGGAAGATATTTATAATCGCTTATATTTAAGCCTGAGAAAAAAGTTTTGAATCAATATCACAAACAGAATAAATTAAAAAATGATGTACAAGTTAAGACTAATCTCGTTAATCGTACTGGCCGTTTTTGTGCTGGGTGCATGCGTTCAGAATAAAAACCCTCAACAGGCGCAGAGTGTGGC
>JBKDZK010000445.1:0-16882 GCA_047971205.1 Draconibacterium sp. | reverse complement strand
CTGAACCGGCATAAGAATAGTTCTGCTGCATATTGGGCTGCACCTGGTGCCAGCTGTCTTCATACCAAAACATAGATTTGAAATATTCATTCGCACCAAACAAATAGTTAAACTGCTGCATAATCGCCTTGTTGTCGATTGCTGCTCCGTGTTGCGTATCCTCAACAGGACCGGGACTCGAAATCTGATGATTGTGATAAGGATTCTGAAACTTGAAATCGTTATCCGTTGAATAGCTCAGCAGTTTGGTAACCGACTCCCATTTCCCATTTCCTACAAATACTTTAGTCCCGTACATTCGTTCGCCAAACGAACCATAACTAATCTTGGCATCAGCCCGAAGACCATTGATCCATGAATTACGCTGACCGAGATAAATTGCTCCTCCAACAGCTCCCGAACCGTTTAATGCAGCCGAGCTACCATACTGAAGATCAAGCTTATCAAATAAAAACGTAGTAATATTTGAAAGATTAGAGTGCCCTAATGTCAGTGAATTCACATTAATTCCACCAAACATTACGCTGGTATGATCTGCTGCCGTTCCACGAATATGAATGGTTGACAGACCTCCCGCATCGGTTTTTATAAAAATTGGTGTATAACGCATAAGCACCTGCTCCAATCCACCTTCCTGAGAAACCGACAATTGTTTCGGGCTAATCTGCTCGATCTTAGCGCCCGTCTGAAATTTGACGTAATCGCCGTAGGCCGAAACTTCTTCTAAAATAACTGTATCTATTACGCTTTCTTCCTGCGCAAACAGACTCCCTCCAAAAAGGATTAAACTAAATATGAACACAAACCTCCTCATTATCAGATTTTAAGGAGCTTTGGATAAATCAATGAAAAATACGGATATATTTCTCAAGCTTTTATCCCGAAGCTTAATTATTTAACAGGAATTGTGGCAGGTCTTCTGGCTTGTTCTCTGACTTAAACCTTCTCATCCGTCAACCGACGCATAATGGTGTAAGAAAAGTCAGTTTGTTACAGATCCCTCGCAAAACCATCACTTCGTTTGATTTTCTTCGGGATTCTGTTTTTCTAATGATTTGTTTCGATTCTCTCGCAAATCTTAAGAAAAACTAGAACTTACAGCTGCGGGTACAGCTCCGGTTTTACACCGGATTCCCTTTTCATCGTGTTCATGATGTATGAACATTCGAACCAAAATTCGCTGACAAAGATAAACACAAACTTTTCTACTGTGCAAGCATTGTTGATTGTTTCCTTCTTTTGTTAACAATGTTTTATTGCGGAAAAACCAAACCTGAAAGAGATAAACAAAACCAGCACAATGCATCCTTCTACACTGGAAATCAATCAGTACTCTATTCCTTCCCGGCTGTTAACACCCCGGTCGAAGGGATGTTTTTCCTTGCTTAAATTTGTCACATAATCCGCCAGTTTCTTTAACCCGGCGGTAGCTCCCCTTCCGGTAAGCACCAGTTCGCAGACCTCGGGTTTATCCCCGATAAAATCGACTAGTCTTTGTTCCTCCAGGAAGCCGTCCCTCACTGCAATCAGTATTTCATCCATAATCAGCAAGTCAATCTTTTCTGAATGAATAAGCAATTGAAGCTGTTGCAGGGCAATTTCAATGTCCTTTTTTAACTTTTCCAGGTTAATACTCCGGTTAAAAAACGGATGTCCTTCGGTAAAAACAAATACCATTGCACCAAGTTTTCGCAGGACATTTATTTCGTTATAACCGTATAAACCAGATCGTTTCATAAAACAAGCATAAGCAACCTTTAAATCGTGTCCGTAGGCCCGAATAGCCAAACCAACCGCTGCGCTTGTTTTTCCTTTTCCGTCGCCGGTGTAAATGTGTACCAATCCTTTTTCCATTTGTTTAGTTTTTGATGAACCGGTAAACATCTTCGAGCGCACTTACAAAGTTTACGGGGCTAGGGCTACACGAAGTTTCAGAAGAAATCAGAAAAACCTTTCCGTTTTTCACCGCAGGAATGGAACGATACGTTTCCCACACTTCCTTTTCGTTTTTACCATAGCCTCCCATTTCGGCAATAATGATCACATCGGGCTTTTTCAGCACCACACTTTCGCGTGACAGGGTGCCAACCTTCAAACCTTCGGCAATATTGGTGGCGCCGCAGGAAGTAATATAGTCGTTCATATAAGTATTCTGAAGCACCGTGTAGATGGGACTGGCTCCGATCTGGAAAAACACTTTGCCCGAAGGCAACGTGCGCGATTGCTGCTTTATTTCGGCCACCCGTTGTTTCGCAGTGCTTACAATCTCTTCTGCTTTATCGCTTAAGCCAATCAATTGAGCGATGGTCATGGTCTGCTCGCAAATCTCTTCAAAACTTTTGGGAGTTTGCATCACTTCCACCTTAATACCCAGTTTGCGCAGGCTTTCAATATCCTGCGGCTTGGTCAGCTGCATGGTTAGCACCAGGTCGGGGCGCAGCGCAAACACTTTCTCTACGTTCACCTGAACGGCCGAGCCGACCTGTTCCACGCCGTCATTCACGGCCGGCAGACAGTAACTGGTGCAACCTACCAGGCGGTCGTTGCCACCAAGCAGGTAAATATTGTCAGTAACCGACGGGGCGAGCGAAACCACCCGCTTCACTTCCTGCGAAAAAATAGAAACCGAAATCAATAACAAAAACAAAAATACAAACCTCCTCATGTCGATTATTTTTAAGGAGCTTTGGATAAGCCAGTGAAAAATACTTGTCGAATATTTCTCAAGCTTTTATCCCGAAGCTTAATTAATAAATACGAATTGTGGCAGGTCTTCTGGCTTATCCCGGTTGTTGAGCCTTCCCATCCGTCGGGTGACGAACAGTGGCTTGCAGTTCAACAACACAATCCATCAGCTGACGGATGGGATTCACAGCTGCGGGTACAGCTCCGGAATTTCCGTCAACTGACGGATCACCGGATTCCCTTTTCATCGTGTTCATGATGCATGAACATTCGAACCAAAATTCGCAGGCAAAGATAGTCATGAACTTTTTATTTATGCAAGTCGGCGTGATTCTTTCAGCTAAAAATTCGAACACAACCTGGAGGACTACTTATCTCTATACTTATTACTCGTTACTTTCTTTTTGCTCTTTGCTCCATGCTCTCTGCTCTTTGTTTTCATCCCGTTTATGCGCTAAGCGGCTGTGATCCGCTAAGCGCAAAGCTCGTGGCTGGATACTTGATACCGTATGCTCGATACTCGTGGCTCAAAGCTTGCGACTTGTAGCTTACAGCTATTATTACATTTTTGAATGGGTAATTGCCTCGGGGTATTCAATATCTACCAAAAACAGTCCGTGCGCAGGTGCGGAAGCTCCGGCGGCGCCACGGTCTTGCCGTTCAATGATTGCACAGAATTCCGCAACCGAAAGCTTTCCCTTACCAACTTCGAGCAGAGTACCCACAATGGCGCGTACCATGTTCCGCAGAAAACGGTCGGCTTTGACCACAAACACTAGCTGTGCCCCTTCCCTTTTCCATTCGGCCTGGTAAATTTTGCAGTTGTTGGTTTTCACATCGGTATGGAGGCGGCTGAAACTGGTAAAATCTTCGTAGTTGAAAAGCATTTGTGCTGCTTTGTTCATTTTGTCCACATCCAGCGGAAGCGTGTAGCGGTAAGCCGTTTCGTTCGAGAACGGGTCTTTCTCGGTGGTAATAAAGTAGTGGTAGGTACGCGAAGTGGCGCTAAAACGTGCGTGCGCTTCTCCACTTACGGGCCAGCATTTTTGTAGGGCAATGTCGTTCGGAAGAAAGCTGTTGAGTTTGTACACCAGGTCGTACCCGGCAGCCACCGGCTTTTGCAAGTCGAAGTGCAGGATGAAGTACGAAGCATGCACCCCCGTATCGGTACGCCCTGCGCCCACAACCGACACAGGCTCACGCAAAAGCGTCGACAGCGCCTTTTCGATGGTTTCCTGCACCGACACCGCATTGGGCTGCACCTGCCAGCCATGATAGCGCGTTCCGTTGTAACTTAATTGTAAAAAATACCGGTGTAGCATGGTTTCCTGCTTTTGCGGCAAAGGTAGTATTTAATTATGAGCCGTGAGCTACAAGCTGCGAGCCACTAGCTTTTCTGCAGTACGGTAATGCGTGAATGCGTGAATAAGCTGCAAGCCACTAGCTACGAGCTGCAAGTCATTGGCAATTGAAGATTGATTATTGGAAATTCAATTCTTCCTGAAAACTGCGACTGAACACTGATCACTGCACTCTCAGTCCCTCAGTCCTTCAGTCCTTCAATCCTTCAATCCCTGAATACTGCGACTGAACACTGAATACTGACCACTGTCTGTTGTATCAGCAAAAACTTTTGTTAAATTAGTTCCCGCAAGCACAGGTGACACCCGAGACGAACAGCAGCGAGAGATTTTTGCCACCTTGGATGAATAACGGATAATTTCTGAATGCTCAAGAAAATGTTAATATTAAAGATTCTCATACAAAGAGACCTTTTTTCAGCACGAAAAGCCATTTGACCCGACAGAACTGATCAAGTTTCGAAAAAGGATTGGGGATGAAGGAGCCGAAAAGCTATTAAAACCGTCGATCAACCTGTTCAGCCGTGAAGAAGTTGAAGAAAAAGAAGTTTGTATTGACAGCATGGTTCAGGAGAAGAATATTACCTATCCGACCGATGCCAAGCTACGCAAGAAAATCATTGAACGGTGTTGGGATATTGCAGAAAAGGAAGGAATCAAATTGCGTCAGAGCTACCGGCGTACCTTAAAACAACTGATGATCGACCAGCGGTTCAGGGAACATCCCAAACGCAGGAAGAAAGCCAATGCCGCTACCCGGAAAATCTACACTATTGCAGGAAGAGTTGTCCGGGACATTGAACGCAAACTGACTGACCAGCAAAAACTGGTTTATGAAAAAGACTTGCTGATTTTTAATCTGGTATTGCAGCAACAACGGTCAGACAAAAACAAAATATACAGTCTTCATGAACCGGAAGTAAGTTGCATTGCCAAAGGGAAAGAAGCAAAGAAATATGAATTTGGGAATAAATCATCGTTTGTAGTCACCAGATAAGAGTTAAATACACAACATATATGATCTAACTTCTAGTCGGCATCATTTATAAAAGTACTATAGGTTCCCTGATAGGGTTCTCCAAGAACTTTCCCCCAGGTGATAACAAAATTATCGAATAGCTTCAAGGCCAAATGATGTTTCTGTTGCTTCTCCAGTAGTAGAATTTTGGTTCTTACTGCGTCTTCGTGTAATGGATCGTGTACACACAATGCCTCACAAGTACAGCACAGTTGTTTTTCGTTTAATAAGGTATCGTTTTGAGTTAACAGATACTCCAACATTTCAATAACCGTAGTGTTCGCTTCTTGCTTAATGCTGTCGACATATTCATTCTCAATACCATCAGCAAACACACCATTTTTTACAACATTCAGAAACTCGCCAATGTACTCTACAGGAAAAGGCGGTTCGTTTATTTTCGAAATTAGTTTCTTAAAATTGAAAACGGCTTCGAGGTCAATCCCCATTTGGTTATTGAGTACTACTTTCCATCTTTTGTTTTCGTAGAAAATGGACATCTGCTCTTCACTTAAAACAGAGCGTATATCCTGAATATAAGTGCCTCGCACGTTCTTTGCCCGATGCAGGTTATATCCCGGCCAGAATATATCAGCCAGTTTTTGCGGCGATATACCGCCTTCCAGGTAGGTATAATACAAAACCACAAGTAAAAAAGACAGTTTCTTTTCGGATAGTCTTTGGGCCAGGTTATCGCCCTGTTGGTCAAAAACAGCGAATCCACCAAAGCACCGAATGTAATTCCTGTGCTCTGTCCTGCGCCCGGGGGCAACAAGTACTTTGGTGGCTTGGGTTCCGTATTTGCCTGCTTGTTTGGCCTTTCGTTTTTTTCTGACCCAAATTACCCCAAGGGCAAGAATAACAAGTATAATAAAGGTTATCCAATAAGCCAATTGCAGAAATAATGATTTTTTTTTATTCGGAGTAAGGCCTGTTGAACATATATCCATTAGTTCATCCTGTCCCAAGGGTCTGTCCCAGAACAATATGTCAGCTATTTCTCCTTCAAAATATTCGTCCCATTGATTTGTCCCGATTGTAAATCCCTTTTCGCTTTGTTTGTAATTGCGGGCCGGAATCATATCCGTTAAAACCCCGTTTAAATAATAGCTGATATACTTGTCTTTTTCATATACCAGCGCAATGTGTTGCCATTCATTAGCTTTAATCGGGCAATCGTCGCTGGTTAAATCGGCTATGTCAACTATGGTTAAACAAAGTTTGCTTTCCCGTATCTTTAAGCAATAGCTTCCTGCCTTGGAGAATAAAGGGAAATTGCCCGACACTTTATGCGGTTTTGCCCACAATGCAATGGAAAATGCCTCTTCGTGTTCCTGAACATTCCCTGGACTAATATATATATTACTGTTTGTACCATTAAATGCAGCTGTTTTCTTTCGAAATTTATCGGTATGGAATTCGATGTCCGAATTAATTATTTCGATAGGGTAGTCGCGGTCATATAACTCCTTTTTCGACAGGGGCAGATGTAATTTCAGGTTTTTCCTTAGGTCAATTCTTTGGGCATGTATGGTTTTGTACTGATTGTAGTTGTTGTAATTAAATGTAAATATTTCGGGGACAAAACGATAGCCGTACTTGTAGGGTACCAGGGCAATATTCTCCCTGAAAACATAGGTGCTGTCTTTTACAATTTTGTCAGTATATAAATGAACAACCCCCTCCGATATTACATATTCGTATCCATTGAATTTTACGCCTTTAAGGGGCCTTCCACTTTGATTAACGATCGAAACCTTCACATAAAAGGGGAATTTGCTGTAGATGTCTTGCAGTTCAGAGGGGGTATCGGTAAGAATAAAATTAGGTATTTTGCCGGTTTTTTTGAAATAATTTAACGAAGCTTCTGTCAAGTTTGAATTCAGCAGCAGGCTGTCGGGCTTTTTTACCTTCAATTTTTCGTTGTAGGTTAAGACGGTAAACAAATTAGAAGATTCGTAGCGCGTGAAAACCAGGCGGTTTAACAGCGGGAAAGATTTGCCCAATTCCACATAGGTCAGGAAATCCTCAGAAGCTAATTTTAATTCCTCCACCCTGTCGGAAAAAAAGAGTATTTGTTTCCCATTTTCCAATAACGAATCGCACAGCGGAAGGTAGTTTCGATCAACATCAATCATCTTATTTATAAAATAAGAATACAAAAAATCGCCATTGTAATGGTTTGTCTCCTTTTGAAGAAATCCAATGAACTGGGTTGGGTTTTCCTGCAGGAATTTATCTATTTGGGCAAGTGCTGAATCTTCAATGTGTGTTGATGTATCGATAACGAATGCCCTGTACCCTTCCTGCAGAAGAGTGCTGACATTGTTGGAAAAGCGGGTTGTTGGAAATACGACTTCATCAATATATCTTTCTCTTTTTACCTGCTTAGTAGCTTCCGCTGAAAAAAAAGTAATGAAAAATAATGCTGATATCAGTAAAAGGATCCTCATAGCCCCACTTTCCTTGTCTGGATTTGGCAGATGAAAGTAACTATTAATTTCAAGAAAGAATAATCCATCTTAGAATAAATCCCCTGGTGCATCTCAGCCCGGCGTAAATAATTAATAGTAAGCTAATTTGCTTTTTTTCAGAAAAAGTGCCCCAAAAATCCTGGTTTTATGCTGTTTAATGCATATTTTTTCTGACTTACTCCTTTAAATACTCCTTTAAATACTCCCCGTTGTATATATTTTTAGTAATTTTTAATTAAACGTAAATACTTATGAACAAAATCTTAGGTTTTATTTTTTTATTCTGCCTGATAACCTCAACGTTATTTGCACAGAATAAAATTACAGGAAAAGTTACCTCTGCAAACAATAGCCCTCTGCCCGGTGTAACAATTCTTGAAAAAGGAACTACAAATGGAACTGTATCCGGGGGGGGTGGTACTTATACGCTTAACGTATCGTCTGACGCAAAATCTCTTGTTTTTTCTTTTATTGGAATGGAGAAGCAAGAAGTTTTAATTGATGGCAAAACAGTTATTAATGTTGTAATGCAAGAAGACAGTTATGCCCTTGAAGAAGTTGTGGCTGTTGGTTATGGTACGGTTAAAAAATCGGATCTTACCGGTTCTGTGGCACAGGTTAAAGTAAGCGACTTGGAGCAACGAACTATATCCTCTCCTGAACAACTGCTACAGGGAACGACTTCGGGTGTTTTGGTAAGAACTAATTCAGGTGCTCCCGGATCTGGTGTTGATGTTCAGATCAGGGGGGTAAACTCTTTATCTTCCTCATTTAGCCCATTGTATATAATCGATGGTATTGAAATGAATACTTCGGATGCATTCTTTTCACAAGAAGGAGGACAATATGAAAGCACGCCTCCGCCCAGTCCTCTTTCACTTATTAACCCAAGTGATATTGAATCGATCGAAATCCTGAAAGATGCCTCTGCAACTGCTATTTACGGTTCAAGGGCAGCAAATGGGGTAATAATTATCTCCACAAGATCAGGAATGAAAGGGAAAGATATTATAAGCTACAATGTAAGTTTGGCTGTATCTGAACTTCCTAAGCCTTATGATATGTTAGATACACGAACTTATATGATGTTTTATGATGAGTCGCTGGTTAATGACGGATTGGATCCATTGTATGGTGATCCTTCCCTTGAATCGAGCTACGATAAGTATGACTATAATATTAACTGGCAGTCGTTGGCTTATCGTACAGCTTTAAGTCAGAGTCATAATTTAACCTTTAGTGGCGCCGATGACAGAACAAAATATTCAGTGATTGCCAATTATACCAACAATGAAGGTATTATTATTACCTCTTTTATGAAGAGGTTTTCGGTAAGATCGAATGTGGAAAGAGAAATTAAGGAAGGTTTTAGAGTGGGAAGTAATATCTTTTTATCGAATACTGACTCGAAGCAGGTTCAACAATCCACAGGCTCGTCGTCGGGTGTTTATTCACCTGTGGGACAGATTATCCAGTACCGTCCTTCTGACCCCGCATGGGCAGGTGTTGATGGTGATGATCTTGCAGGTGATGATGAAGCCGCAAAATATAATCCGGTTACTTTGCTTACCGACCTGAAGGATGTACAAAATGTGAAACTTGCCCAGGCAAGGATATATGGTGATGTGGATATTGCAAACTGGCTCAGTTTCCGGTCTTCAGTATCAGTTAACTATTCAAACTCGGTTAGAAAAAGACATTGGCCCTTAACGACCCAGTTTGGAGAGCAATATAATGGACGGGTAAGAATAAATACCATTGTTAACTACGATTACCTGAACGAGAATTATTTTACAATTGACCACGAGTTTGGGAAAAACCGTATAAATGCTGTGGTTGGAGCCTCTGTCCATGAATGGACACGCCAGGGTACGGTTAACGAAGGTACTGGTTTCGATACAGATATTTTAGGCTTCGAATCACTGGCTTCAGCAGCTATTATTGCCACACCGTCTCTTTCAAACTACTCATGGTCGCTGGCTTCATTCTATGGAAGGGTAAATTATTCGTATGATAGAAAATACCTTTTGACTTTTACAAGCCGTTATGATGGATCGTCACGACTTGGCACAGGAAATAAATGGGATTTTTTCCCATCCGGAGCTATTGCATGGAGGGTTACCGAAGAGGATTTCTTGCAGGATAATTCCACCATTTCAAACCTTAAGTTAAGAGCCAGTTATGGTTTTACCGGAAATCAATCGGTTCCTGCTTTTATGACAAAATCGGTTATGGGGGACAATACCTATGCCATAAATAACCAGGTATCTACCGGGTTTTACAGTGCAGTGCTTGCCAATCCCAATCTAAAATGGGAAAGAACAGGCCAGATAGATATTGGTTTCGACCTGGGATTATTTGACAACAGGTTGATGTTAACTGCTGATTATTATAAGAAGAATACAACCGATATGCTCTTTACTATTAACTTACCTATTACATCGGGATACCCGAGTTGGGTAAAGAATGCAGGAGAAATAGAGAACAAAGGCTGGGAGTTCTCTGCCGAAGGAAGGATAATCGAAAAACAGGATCTGAAATGGAGCATGGGAATAAATCTGTCTGCAAATAAAACCAAAATACTCGAACTTGTTGAAGGTCTTGACGAGCTTTATGGCGAGGTAGTCGGTACGGGAGCGTCCGGTGTAGCGCTAAACGACTCACCCAACAGGACTGCTATTGGCGGCCCGATAGGATTATTTTATGGTTACGAAACTGCAGGAGTATATCAAAATGCAGAACAGGCTGCCGAGGGGCCTCTTACAAATGGTTTGCAACCGGTGCCCGGAGATATCATCTTTGTTGACCAGGAAATTGCGGTTGAAGATGCTGAAGGTAATGTTAAGTATGAAAAGAATGGCTCTATTGGTCAGGAAGATAAAGTTGTGCTCGGAGATCCAAATCCCGATTTGGTTTTTGGCTTAAATACCGATCTTAATTACAAAGGATTTAACCTGAATGTTATTTTTAACGGGATGTTGGGCAACGATGTGATGAACGTAAACCTGAATACCATTGAAAGCCTGGGGTCGCTGGGGAATACAAACATGACCCGAAAGGCATATGAAGGCCGGTGGACAGGAGAAGGAACTTCTAATTATTATCCAAGAGCTACCAACTCTAATGCTTCAACAGGTTTGTATATCGACCAATGGGTTGAAGACGGGTCATTTTTGAGATTGCAAAGTGTAACACTTTCTTATCAATTCAAACTTAAAAAGAATTCAATCTTTGAAAGCATAAGCCCGTCGGTTTCGGCCAGTAACTTATTTGTACTTACAAAATACAGCGGATACGATCCTGAAGTTCAGGGAAAGCCAGGAAACCCGTTAACTCCGGGAGTCGATCTGGGAACCTATCCTTTGGCGCGTACTTTCAAGTTTGGACTGAATGTATCATTTTAAAAAAATCTGAATCATGAAAAATATTAAATACATTATGTTATTGCTTTTGGTTAGTCTTATGTCCTGCGAAGACTTCCTGACAGAAAAGCCCATCGACAGGTTTACTGAAGAATCTTATTTTGTTGATGCTAGTGCTGCACGTGGCGCAACAGTGGGGGTTTATAGTTACCTTACAGATGCTACCTATTATAAAAGGGCGGCATTAGTTATTTATGAATATACAAGTGATCATTTTTACAGGTCTAATGTATATAAAAAATATGACCAGGGGACCATTGCTCCAAATGAGAACTGGATAGGGTGGTTATGGTCCTCAATGTACAATGTAAACGGTAAGGCCAATACCGCCATTGAAAATATCCAGGAAATGGAGAATATCAGTGATGAAGAAAGGGCATTATATCTTGGATATTTAAAGTTTATCAGGGCATTTAACCTTTTTAATGCCGTTCGTACTTTTGGAGATGTTCCACTTGTTACTGAAACTCCAAAAACTGAGGAAGATCTTTATCATGGCAGAACCCCAAAAGATCAGGTTTACCAATTTATTATTGATGAACTTAAGGACTGTATCGATAACAACTTGCTTCCGTTAAAAAGTGAACAACCTAATGGTGATTATGGTTTTCCGACCTTAGGTGCTGCCCGGGGAATTTTAGCTAAAGTATATTTAAATCTGGGAGATTGGGACAATGCAATCAATTATTGCAACGACTTGATTAATTCAAACGAATATAGTCTGTTTGACGATTATGAATCTGTGTTTGATGTAGATAACGAAAATAATGACGAGGAAATCTGGTCGATCATGTTCACAAGGGATGGAACAGCTTCTGCTCAAGGCTCGATTGGAAGCGATGCCGTAAATTTGTTTAGCCCTCATAATATTGATCTTAATACCATGCCGGTGCCTACATGGGGAACAGGACTCGGCTTTTTCAATGTAGAACAATGGGCTTACGACAGATATACTTCAGGTGATTATGTTACTGATGACAGAAATAAGCTGTTTATAACCACTTATCTCAATCAGGCAGGGAATACAATGAGACGTTATCCATTAATTAAGAATGGAGTTGGCCCGGCATACATAAAATACAAAGATATGCAGGAATTGGATGCCCGTAATGCCGAGAACAACCTGTATATTTTGAGATATGCTGATATATTGCTTATGAAAGCAGAAGCCTTGAACGAAACCAATATGCAGGACAATGCACGGGATTTGGTTAATACTGTTAGGGAAAGAGCACATAATGAAACACTAATAGCATCAGGCCTTTCAAAAGAAGATTTTAGATATGCCATTTTCGAAGAACGTGGAATAGAGTTTATGGGTGAATGCCAACGTTGGTTCGATATGATTCGTATGAAAAGAGATGATGGAACAAGCTATTACGATTACATCAAACAGAAAGCAATTGATGATGCAATTTACACACATGCAGCACAAAATGTTTGGGCTTTATCTTACAATACAAAAATGCAGTTGATGCCTATACCTTTTGACGAGATTAACTCTAACCCAAAAATTGGACCGGAAGATCAAAATCCCGGGTATTAAGAATGAACAACTACCAAAGGGGCGTGCTTAATGCGCCCCTTTATTTCCAACACTAAAAAATTATGAGGCATATATATATTTTATTTAAAGTCCTGCTTATCATTGTTTTTTTCTCATGTGCGAATAATAATACAAAAAATGAAAAGACAGAAACACCTAATATTATCTATATCCTTGCCGATGACATGGGCTATGGTGATATTATGGCCTTAAACAAAGAAAGCAAGATCGAAACGCCTCATCTCGACCGTTTGGTTGCAGAAGGGATGTCATTCTTCGATGCACATTCAAATTCGGCAGTTTGTACGCCAACCCGTTATGGGATATTAACCGGGAGATATTGCTTCCGCAGTCGTTTAAAAAGCAGCGTTTTATATGGATACTCTCCTGCATTGATAGAAGGAGGGAGAACTACTGTTGCTTCGTTTTTAAAAGAACAGGGTTACCAAACTGCCTGTATTGGCAAATGGCATTTGGGGCTCGGCTGGGCAAAAAAAGATCCGGAACAACCTTTGTTCGAGAAACTGGACAACTGGGAAATAGGTCTGGTTACCAATTGTGATTATACCAAACCTGTGCATGCCGGGCCAAACTCAGTAGGGTTCGATTATTCGTATATCCTTCCCGGTTCGCTTGATATGGCTCCCTATGTGTATGTTGAAAACCATAAAGTAACAGCACCTGTAATACAAAAATTGAATGCAGAAAATAGCGAAAGGGGAGTCTTTTACAGGGCCGGTGAAATGGCAGAAGGATTTAACATCACGAAAACACTTGACCATTTTACCGATAAGGCAGTTGAATATATCAACAAAGCTAGCGGACAAAAAAAACCTTTCTTTTTATATTTTCCGTTAACGGCACCGCATACTCCGTGGCTTCCATCTGAAAACTTCAGGGGAAAATCGGGCGCCGGAATTTATGGCGATTTTGTTATGCATGTGGATGATGTAGTGGGGAGAATTGTAGAAGCAACAAAAAACACCGGGACCTCCGAGAATACGATTATAGTTTTCACCAGCGACAATGGTTCCGACTGGAAAGAAGAAGACATTGAAAAATGGCAACATCGTGCCAATTTTATCTATTCCGGAAGAAAATCGGATGTGTGGGAAGGGGGGCACCGTGTGCCGTTTATTGTAAAATGGCCAGGGAAAGTGCAAAGCGACACTCAATCAGGTCAGCAAATTTGTACAACCGACTGGTTAGCCACCTGCGCCGATATGCTAAACAAAAACCTGGAAGGTAATGAGGGGGAAGACAGTTATAGTTTTTTACCGTCGCTGCTAAATGAAACATACGATGAATCGTATCGCGGGGCTGTCATCCACCATTCTTTACCGGGCGAATTTGCCATACGAAAAAGCGACTGGAAATACATTGACTGCAGGGGATCGGGAGGCTGGACAACACCTGGAAGAGAATCAGATCCTCCGGGGCAGTTGTACAATATAAAAAACGATCCAAAAGAACAGGATAATTTGTACCTAAAAATGCCCGATAAAGTAGCGGAGCTTAAAGAATTGCTGAAGCAGTACCAGACAAAGGCAAGTATTTAAATTAAAAAAAGATAATGTTTAAGTTAGCATTGTTATTAGAAAGGAAATGAACAATGGTGTTAACGAAAAAGATTAAATTATGAACCTGCAAGTTTTATTTAAATATGCGTTCAGTATACCAATCGTATTTCTTGGTATCTGCCAGATGGATCATATCGTTGCGCAAACCATCCCAGCCAGGTTACAAAAGCCAAAGGGATATGAGCAACCGTACTGGTTCAACAGCCAAAGGGTACAGATCCATTCGCGCGTTTCCCAATATTATGCTCACCCGGATCATCCAGTTTATTCAAACTGGGCACGCGATGTGGTTTCCCGGGTTGGTGCAAATACCTTCACCCGGCATATTAAAACAAACGACAACCCCATTCACTGGCAAAGTACGTGGGGCCAATGGACCGAACTTGCCAATTCGCGCAATATTATTCAGGAAGCTATTGAGGAAGCCCACAATAACAACTGTCGGATAATTGGGTATTACAATCATTACACCGATGGATACCTGCGAGACAACTACTCTGGATACAGATGTAAAGATGTGAATGGAAACGATGTCATAAAATTGGGACGGGGAACCATGTTGTGTTTTAACTCCCCTTTTATCGACAGCGTTGCCATACGCTTAATCGAATTTGCCCAAATGGGTGGCAACGGCATTTATTTCGATGAAGTGCACATGCCACGCGAGGGGTGCTGGTGCAGCTATTGCAAAACAAAATTTAAAGCGCAAACCGGTAAAGATGCCCCTGGCACCATTGATGTCAACAGCCAATTATACAAAGAATATCAAAATTTCAACAATCAGTCGGTGATTGAGGGGTTTAAAAAATGGAGAGAAAAACTGGAAGCAGAGAATCCTGAACTGGTAATGATTATCGGGAGCAATACCCTGCCCAAATTAATCAACCGTCATTTGAATACCGGACTGTTCCGTTTGGCTCATGCCCACAAAACCGAGCCGGAAATTCCGATGAGAACATTGAAATCGGTTCCTAAAGGAATTACCCCACCCTCCCCTGCTGTTTGGCGTGGTTTGAGTTACAATTTTTCGCGCGATATTGCCGACGGACGACCGGCTCATTACTGGCTGCCGGGGATGAGTTTTTTGCCGGCGAGCCATGTAAAAGCATTAACTGCCGGCATTATCTCTTTTGGGAACATTGCCAACCCCGACATGAAAGAGGACCTGGCTCCGGATATGGATTTTATTCCGGCTGTGGAGTATGGAAACAAAGTATCGCCTGCTTTTACCAATACGAAACCACTCCGGTGGTTACTGCTCCATTTTAACGAAAAAGCACTTGAGAAATATCTGGGAACCTCTTCTGACGGATGGTCAAATTTCCTATCAGCATTTTATGGTGCTTACAACGCGGCACAGGAACAGCATATTCCCATAGGAATAATAACCGGCCCGCAGCTAAAAGAAGGATTCTTTCAGGATGCCAAAGTTTTGTTTTTACCCAATATCGAAACCGTATCTCCCGAACAGATGATAAAGATCAAAGAGTTTGAAAAAGCAGGTGGCACCGTGATTTCACAAGCTCCTGAATGGAACTGGCATTTAGGGGGTGATTATTTCGAAAGTGCCAACAAATCTCTTAAAAGTTTAATTGACAGTGTTAGCGAACGCCCGCTTATGCAATCAATGGGCGGTTCATCTTTCTTCTATGCAAACTATTTTGTGAAAACTCAAGCAGACACCATTAAATACCTGGCATCGTACAGTAACAGTCTGGAATGGATTATTATAGGAGTCAAAAATCAATCAGAAGCAACAGACAAAGCCACCGATTTAAAACAACCAAAACCGGTAAAGAGAATTGCACTTACCGTTAATCGGGCAGATGTTCCATTGTCGGTAAAAAATGTAGTTACAGGAAAAAACATCCCATACAAAATGGCCGGAGGTACTTTAACCCTAGATGTTCCAGAATTTAAAGACGCCGCTTTGATTGAGTTAACTTATAAAACAACAGGTGGAAACCATTAAATCATTTCCGATGCAAACAAGAAGAAAATTTATAAAACTATCAGCCCTTACAGGAACTACAGCATTAATGATTCCGGGAATGATTGCGTGCAATGCTCAAAAAAACCATGTCCCTTTCTGGCTCAAAGGTGATGAAGATAAATACCTTATAAATCCACGAGATGCTGCTTTGGGATGGTTTAAAAATGCCAGGTTTGGTCTTTTTATACACTACGGATTATATTCCCTGTTGGGCGAACGCGAATGGGTTCAGTTTACAGAGAAAATTCCGGTAAAAGAATACGAAAAGCTAAAGGACCGTTTTTTTGCTGAAAATTTTGATGCCGGTTTTATTACCGACATGGCTTTTGAAGCCGGTATGAAATACGTTAACCTGGTGGTAAAACATCACGATTCGTTTTGCCTTTGGGATACAAAATATTCCGATTTTAAATCGACAAACTCACCGGCAAAAAGAGATTTTGTGGGCGAATTTACCGATCAGTGCAGAAAAAAAGGCTTGGCTTTGTTTCTGACCTACTCGTATGGACGTGATTGGCGACACCCACATGCTCCCAATCGCGAAAACTATAAAAGCTTTTCAACCCGGCCGGTCTATGAACCGAAAGAGCCTTCATACAAATACGGGCACGAGTATGACATGAATAACTACATTGACTTTGCCCAAAAACAGATAAAAGAGTTGCTGACCAACTACGGCGACATTGCCGGTATTTCGCTGGGAGGAAGCAGTACAATATTGTCAGGAAATACTGAAGCATTTCAGCTTGCACGTTTGTATGAAATGATACGAAAAAAGCAGTCTCATGCTCTAATTACAAATG
>JBKDZK010000444.1:0-5322 GCA_047971205.1 Draconibacterium sp. | reverse complement strand
CGATATGAAGTTACAGTAATTGCCGAAGATAAACTGTATAACTCCTATGTTTATAGAAATCCGAACAGTGATCCAAGATGGCATACTTTATGGCCCGAATCTGAAGTATTCATGACTCTCGAAAATCATTTCACCACGTTTTCATTCAGCGGAGAGGTGATGGTACAGATAAAACTGCCACAGCGTACATCCATCTCTTCAGTAGTTGTACGCCCTCTTTCCAGAAGCCTGGCCGCCACAGTCAATGGCAACACAATTACTGTCCTGCTGAACAGCCCTGCAAATTTTTTCGTGGAAATCGAAGGAGAAAAACGACATCCGCTCTTTATCTTCGCCAATCCTCCCGAAGTGGATGTGCCGTCCCCGACAGATCCTGACGTTATTTACTTTGAACCCGGCATACATGAAATAGGATATAAAGATGGACCAATGCAAAATATCCCTGCCGGTAAAACCATTTACTTGGCCGGTGGAGCGTATGTAAAAGGTGCTTTAAAGATGATAAACGGTGCTGCAGTTACCACAGTAAGAGGACGTGGTATCTTGTCTGGGATCGATATCCCCGGATATTCAGCTTATAATGGTATGATTGATGCACAACAAGGGACTATCAAAGCAGAAGGTATAATTGTAAACGATTCGCCACAAGGCTATCAGGGAATTATTGCATATGGAAACGGTTCGGTATTAGATAATGTCAAAATGATTGCCTGGGCAATGGAAGCAGATGCCGGGTCATTGGGAAAAAACTCTCAGATAAAAAACTGTTTTTTCAAGATCTGTGATGATGTATTGAAACCTACTGCATCAGGAATGAAAATCACAAACAATATTGTGTGGCAGCAAATGTGCGGAGTGGTTATTATGTTGGGTTGGAACAGTGTTGAGGATATAACAGGAGTAACCCTTTCGGGGTTAGATATTATAGGTTGTGATGTTGGTGGGATAACTGATCCTGAGGCTACAACCCTGGGTATTGTGAACCTGAGGAACAGTAACGGGGCTTCCATTAAAAATATGGTAATTGAAAATGTAAGACTGGAAAAAAAACCATTCATGATGTTTGCCATTGATATAAAAATAACCGACCCTTTCTGGGTCGATAATCCAAGATATAACAAAGGACTCGGTTCCGTTGATGGCATTACTTTTCGTAATATATCGGTGCCAGAGGTTCCTACACGGATTAGTTATTTTAATGGTAATGGGAATGTTACATCTGAAAGTACCGGGGATATTAAGAATATTACACTCGAAAATATGACAATTGCCGGAATAAAAATTACTGAGGAAAATGCAAGTACTTATATTGCACGAATGGGCAATACTTCCAATTTTATTTACAAATAGTATAAATTCAAACGAATTGCAGTAGAAATCGAAGTTGTTACGGCACCTTCACATATAGTAAGAAATATAATCAATAGAAAGTGCTGGCCTAATTGTTCCAGTGTTATTTAAAAAACCTTATGAAAACTATTAAAAAATGAATACAAAATATCTGTTTATATGGTTGTTGCTATTTCAATACAGTAATATGTTGAATGGTCAGCAGAAAAATCAAAACGAATTTGGAAAATATTTCAACGGGCCATTAAAAGTCCTTCATTCGAATCCTCGCTATTTTACTGATAATAGCGGAAAAGCAATTTTTCTAACCGGATCGCATTCATGGGAAAATTTCCAGGATATGTCATCCAAAGAAGGCCGTCCTAAATTTGACTGGACAGGATACCTTGATTTTATGGAAATGCACAGCCATAATTTTATGCGGTTTTGGGTTTGGGAACACCCCGAACGGCAAGCATGGACCCAAACCTTAATTAATATCGATCCGATGCCCTATAAACGAACCGGTCCGGGATTTGCAAATGATGGCAAACCTAAATTCAACGTGGAACAGTGGGACCAAGAGTATTTTGACAGATTACGGACGAGGGTTGTCGAAGCTGGGGCCAGAGGGATATATGTTTCAATAATGCTGTTTCAAGGTTGGAGTCAGAATAAACTGAGCATAGAAAATGCGGATCCGTTTCTTTCCCATCCGTTCAACCAATCCAATAACGTTAATGGTATTGATGTAATGAACAGCAACCATGATATTGACGGCCAACCTACCCTGCACAGCTTAGGGAATAAAAAAGCTCTGGCTTACCAAGAAGCTTATGTACGCAAGGTGATAGAGACGGTGAACGACCTGGACAATGTACTCTATGAAATAATTAATGAAGGTGGTACCACAGAATGGAATTACCACATGATTGATTTTATTCATAATTATGAAAAAAGAAAGCCAAAGCAGCATATGGTCGGTCTGGGTAGCCGGGTAAGCCCACCAATGTTGAACCAAGAATTATGGGACAGTCCGGCAGATTATATTTCACCTACCTGGGAGCCGGCAGGATGGTCGCTTTCAGGGTCCGCATTTGTTGAGGACTATGGCGACAACCCTCCTGCCAATCATCACAATAAGGTTTGTATTGTCGATACGGACCACTTATGGGGAATTGGCGGTAACTACAAATGGGCATGGAAAAGCTTTTGCCGCGGGCTGAACCCTATTTTCATGGATCCCTGGTACAGCTCGGGTGGAGAAATTGACCCCGACAAAGTAAGCTATGCCTTTGTTACCGGCGGCATAAGCAAGGATGAGCGAAATTACCCGGATTATCCGCTGCTCAGGAAAAATATGGGATATATCCAGAACATGTCAGATAACGTTGACCTTGCTAAAATGGCCCCACATGACGAGCTATCCACAACAACCTATTGTTTGGCAAACCCCGGATATGAATATATTATTTTCTTTCCTGAGGGAGGTAAAGCAACTGTAAATCTTGCTGCGTTACAGGGCGAGGTTGAGGTCGAATGGTTCATCCCTTCACAGAATATTACTGTTAAAGGTGTACGTACTGTCAAAGGAGGTTATTTCGCAGTATTTGAACCTCCTTATTTTTATGACGCGGTTCTTTACCTGAAAAAAAGAAGTGATTAATATACAGGAAAGCTCCCGATGAGTTATGGGTTCGGACACAAGGACTTATCTTTCCGGTAACATTTGGACTGGAGTATTTGTTGGGAACTTAATCAGCAATTATATTATTTCAAAAAAAATCGTATATAATGAATAATGAGATCAACTTTAACTGGACGGCTATTTGGGGTATTTCTACTGGTAGCAGGCATACACCTTGTATTTATTATCTTCTTAAAAAAAGAAAAGGAAACTGCTGAAACAATACAGGTACTAAAATAAAAATCATAAGCCGGCCGTAACTATATTGGCCTTGAATTATGCCTAATCTTTTAAAAACAACACACTATGAGGTTCATGAAGGTCAATCTTAGAGGCATCTGTATTCTCCTTATAACCGGTATAGTCTGGAGTGGATGTTCATCCGACAAGAAAGCCCCGAAAATAATTACTATTCCGTTTGAACCGGGAGAAAAAATTTGGTCAGGAGCTGTTAAGGAAGGACATTTGATGCCATTTGCGGGAAAATATAAGTATAACTTCTATGCCAATAACAACTGGAACCAAATACAACCATTGTTGCTCAGCAATAAAGGACTTTATGTATGGAGCGAGGAGCCGTTTAAGTTCGATATTAGTGACAATCATCTCATTGTCAGTGATTCCTTTGGGACGATACTGACAGGGAGGCATGGGACAACCCTTGCCGAAGCGCGGAGCTATGCAGCCAGAAAGTTTTTTCCTTCCAATGGGGAAATGCCCGATACATTACTGTTTTCAAGGCCTCAATATAATACATGGATAGAACTTACTTACAACCAAAATCAGGAAGATATATTAAAATATGCCCGTGCCATTGTGGAAAATAACTTTCCAACTGGGGTCCTGATGATTGATGATACCTGGCAGGAAGATTACGGCATTTGGGACTTTCATCCGGGGCGTTTTCCAGATCCGGGGGCTATGGTCGAAGAATTACATAAAATGGGGTTCAAAGTGATGCTTTGGGTTTGCCCCTTTGTCAGTCCCGATCAAAGTGTCCTGTACAGGACACTTAAAGAGGAAAAAATATTTTTCCTTGAAAAAAAAGATGCTGATGACACATGGGAAACGGCATCTGAACCTGCTATGATTAGATGGTGGAACGGAGTTTCTGCCCAGCTTGATTTTTCAAATTCCGGAGCTGTGAATTGGTTCAATGACCAATTAGATATGCTTGTTGAAAGATATGGTATTGACGGTTTTAAACTGGATGCGGGAGATATGGTATATTATCCATCTGATGCTTTAAGTATGGAAAAAATAACGCCAAATGAACACAGCAGACTTTATTCGCAATTTGGATTACGATTCCCCCTTAATGAATACCGCTCGACCTGGAAAATGGCCGGATTGCCTTTGGTTCAAAGGCTTCATGATAAGTTTCATACCTGGGAAGATTTACAGAAACTGGTGCCGCATATGATAACAGAAGGCCTTGTCGGTTATACTTTTTCATGTCCGGATATGATTGGTGGTGGCGACTATATATCTTTTCTTGACCTTATTTCTTATGATCAGGATCTCGTAGTGAGATCTGCTCAATGCCATGCTTTAATGCCCATGATGCAGTTTTCGGTTGCTCCCTGGCGAATTCTTGATAAACAACGTCTCAATGCAGTTCAACAGGCTGTCAATTTGCGGATGAAATATACAGCTCTTATTATGGAATTGGCCCGTCAGTCGGCAAAAACCGGTGAACCCATTATAAAGAGCCTGGAATATGTCTTTCCGGAGCAGGGGTTTGAACATATACACAATGAATTTATGTTGGGAGACAGCTTGCTTGTTGCACCGGTACAAAAACCTGGGTATAAAAGAGAAATTATACTCCCTACTGGTACATGGTTAGCAGATGACGGAAAATTATACGAAGGCGGAAAAACTTATGACATAAGCGTTCCTATTGAACGCCTTCCTTATTTTAAACTGATTAATCATTGATGTGCCGTTTTTGGATCTCTGAAAACAGAGATGGTTAATGAATACATAAAAGAAAAATGACAATTGAACAGGATCACGGTACGGCAGCATGCAAACCAAAGAAAATTATCAATCAAGACATAAATCTAAATTATTATGAGCAACAGGAAAACACCACAGAATCTCTTGCCCAGCATAGCAACCTGGGTAGTTGTAGCAATACTGCCACTGATTGGGATAGGAAAAGGAAAGGACAACAAGAAAATAGATTATTACGTTGCAGCGTATATTTGGCCATCATGCCATCATGTTGAACGTTTCGGCAACATGTTATGGCCTGAAGGTACTGGCGAGTGGGAAGTAATAAAAAAAGGGAATCCACGGTA
>JBKDZK010000443.1:0-1636 GCA_047971205.1 Draconibacterium sp. | reverse complement strand
AGAAACTCAGGCAGTCAACTCATAAAAGGCATTGATTTTTCCGGAGTTTCCACTAACGATTGGCTGATTGTTTATGCCACCCGTTCGGGCAACGCTAAAATGATTGCCACATTTTTGCAGGTACAGTTTAAACGGCTTGGATTAAATGTGAGATGCCGGAATATTTCTTCGCTTACGTCCGGCCAGTTGAAAACTACGAAATATTTGTTTGTAGTTATCAGTACCGATGGAAATGGCGTTCCTCCTTCATCGGCTAAAAGTTTGTTTAAACAGCTGGAGACCCTGAAGTTTAAATTCACTGATTTGAATTATTCCATCTGCGCCCTGGGCGATTCGTCGTACGAAGCATTTTGCCAGGCAGGAAAAGAGCTCGATTCATTGCTTAAAAATAACAATGCACAGTCCATGCTTCAACGCGTTGATTGTGATGCGGATTTTTCAGAAAGATCTACAGCCTGGGTCACTCACAGTATACAAACTGTTTTACAGAAAGAAGGCCTCAAGCTACCGGATGAATTTAAACCCGAAGTTGAAGTAGTGAAGCAAAAATTTAAGTCACTTCAGGTGAAAGAAGTTGTTAAGCTGAGTAAAGGAGATGCTGAAAAATCGTATTATCATATTGTCCTCAGTTCTGTGGAGGATTTACGCTATATAAAACCCGGTGATTCTATAGAGATTTTTCCAAAAAATCCGGAGTGGATTATAGATGCTATTTTCGAGGTACTGAAACTTCATCAAAACGAGAAAAACAGAGGGTGGTTGATTGATGAATGCGAAATAACTTCGCTGAATAAAACTACAGTTGAAAAATATAATGGCATTACAAAAAATCACCAGTTGAAGCAGCTTTTGAACGATAACAAAGAACTGAGAAGATACCTGGCCAAAGCAAATTTTCATGATCTGATTGTTGATTACCCTGGCAATTTAAATGCAAATCAATTAAAAGAAATATTGCCGGCCAAAAAGGGACGATTGTATTCGGTGGCTTCCAGCTCAGAAGCTTATAGAAACGAATTACATATAACGGTAAAAACCATCCGGTTTACCTTTCAACGGAGGAAACACGAAGGAGCCGGTTCGGTTGAACTTACAGCGAACCTAAAACCGGGGGAAACGATACAGTTTAAACATCACCCGGGCATTGAATTCCGACTGCCTGAGCATGAACATGCACCGATAATTTTAATTGGCATTGGTACCGGGATTGCTCCATTCAGAGCATTTTTACAAGAAACGCAGCATGAAAAGTCCGATAGAGATATTTGGCTGATTTGGGGTGGTAAATACAAAGCTACAGACTTTATTTACGAGTCGGAATTGACTAATTACCAAAAGTCACACATATTGAACAAGCTTGACGTAATATTCTCGCGCGACGGTAGTGAAAAAAAATATGTACAAGACCTGGTAAAACAAAATGAAACTAGGATTGTAACGTGGGCGAATAAGGGGGCACATTTTTATGTGTGTGGTTCATTGCAAATGGCCGAGGGCGTAGTGTCAACAATAACTTCGATTCTGAATAGTACCACCGCATCAAAAATCAATTTTCAGGAACTTTTGCGTCAGGGCAGGTATCATGAAGATGCGTATTAAGTTTTGGGAAGATAACTAATCCTGATCAAGAATTGGG
>JBKDZK010000442.1:0-1514 GCA_047971205.1 Draconibacterium sp. | reverse complement strand
CGTAATATTTTTCATCTCGCTCAATTGAGTCTGGTGAATTGGGAAGAAGTAATGTTTCGGTTCACATACCATTTCTCCCGGGAAAATGGTGTCTGGTCGCGTCCATGAATCCGCGTAATTGGTTGCGTGCAGGTTCCGGGTGTAGTTTGGTCCCGAGACCTCTTCGTCTGCAATCATCCAGGTTCTGATGTCGTAATACCGGTGTCCTTCAAAAGCCATTTCAACCATGCGTTCCTTCTGAATCAACTCACGCATCAGCTCTTTGTCTCCAATTACTTCAGGGTATGCTTTTTCAAGTTTGTTCAGGCCACTGCGTTCCCTCACTTTATTTATGTACAGCAGAGCTTCCTGTTCGTTTCGGCTAGGCTTTTCATTACAAGCCTCCGCATAATTCAGGTAAATTTCGGCGAAGCGAAAATAAGGCCAGCAAAATTGCCCCCATTTGCCATCCTCAATGTTATTGGACGGGTCACTCATTCTGCGCCACAAATAACCGGTTTTCACACAGTCACCAGATTGTTGATAGGATGAAGTACCACCTGCAAAAAAAGTTATCACTTTATTGCCTTTGTATCTGTTTATCCAGTTCATCCCGTTTGCCAGTACCGATGCATAAAAGCGTGCGTCTCTTCCCACACAACTGTTGTGGGCTTTGATAGGAGCCCAATTATCAAGCGGGTGTATGTATGAATCAGTAAAACCTTCGTCGCTGTATCCGGAAAGAGGATCAATAATTGGCTCTCCATTGCTGGTATATCCGGTTACCGGGTAGCGTCCTGATTCGGCCATCGGATATGTATCTACGAGCTTTAGCGACGGGCTGTATCCTCCATAACCTTGTTTAACCGCCCTTGGAGGGGCAGTCCTAACTACAAAATTATGAGCATTTGAGTACCACCGCCCCCAGATAATCTCATCGTTCCAAAAATCGAAATAAATTCCCATGTACGATTTGATTGCTTTTCTAAAAGGATCGCTTTCTGCTGTGTTTTTGTATAACGAGTATTGGTTCAGATCGATTACTGCTTTAGCCGCCTTTGCTGCGTCTTTCCATTTATTTAAATCAGGTGATTGCGGAAACAGAAATTCGTCGTAATAGTTCTTCATGCCTTTGTAGAGTTCGGCCCCGTTAAACAAGGGACGTGCGGCGTATACCGTTATACGGGATTTTGCGGCCATTGCGACCCCTTTGGTCACTCGCCCCGCCCATGCATCGTCTGTTATGGTCGCGGGTAGTACCTCAATACTCTTATCGAATTCCGAAAGAATGAAATCCAAATTCTCCTGCAAGGAATGCCGGTCTACTTCTTCTGCTCTTATTGTAATGTCAGATTGCTGGTCGCCCCAAACATATAGTGTGCCGAGAAGCAAAGAATCGGCAAAATTAAGTTCATTGCATGCTGTAATTAAGATGGTGACATTTGTTAATTAACGGATGATTGAACACCGGTGTCGCCTTACAGGAGGGGGTATCAAACCACCTAAAGGTGCTGTGATAAAGAGTCATGGTACTG
>JBKDZK010000441.1:0-5968 GCA_047971205.1 Draconibacterium sp. | reverse complement strand
TCAAAACAATTAATTTTTCACTAAACCTTCATTTGGCTCCCACTTTCAACAAACTAAAAGCAATGCGTTTTTATTGCCACGGAATAATCAGCAAATGAACAAAATCCTATTTTGAATTTAGCTTCAGAATCAGGTCGAAACCACTATCGGTAGAAGAGTTATTGAGCTGAAGAAACAAAAAGCGGAACAGCTCGTATTCGAGCTTTACTTCGTATTTGGCAATGTCTTTTTCATCGGTTTCGCCAAAGCGTTGCTCGTAACTTACAAACAAATCGTTAGTAATGTATTTTCCCACCACAAACCCGGTATTTTCGAAATCGCCGTATCCTTTTACTTCAATGTAATCCACATTCAGGCTCCTACCCAGGAAGTCGGTGAGCTGCGAAGAAAGCACGGCCATTGCTGCCGAGCCGGCCAGTTGCCCGGCACCGGGCACATTGTCCTGCTGAGCAACCGAAAGCTCGTTTACGCCTTTGCCAAAAAGCAGGTACGACAAAGCATCTCCTTCACTGATACTTCCGTCGTCCAGTAAAAACTGAATGCTTGGCTCGGATGCTTTTCCCGAGATGGCCACGCTCAGTTTTTGCTCGGCACGGTCGGAATTGCGGAAAGTGTACGAAGCTTTAAGGTTCAGCATCGGCATCATTTCCTCGCCTCCCAGAAAAGCTACCGAGCCTTCGTCAATTTTAAATATCTTTCCAAATAAGTCGTACTGCCCGCGCACCACATCAATTTTTCCGAAGAGTTCAAAATACTCGTTGGTTTTTACCACGTCCAGGTCGCCCGAAATTTCCACAAACATGTCCTTGTTTTTGATCCAGGTATTCTGCGGAAACTCGATATTCAGCTTTCCGGTAAAATTATCGAAGTAGTTAAGATTGATCGTATCTTTTATTGCTGTCGCCGAATCCAAACCGGACATGCTTAAAGAATCGGCACTTTGCGAAAGCTTTTCAATTTCGCGCAACAGAATGGGGTCAGGGATTTCCGGTGCACTTATTTTCCCCATCAGGTTCATAACCGCGGGCAGGTAAATTTCGGCTTTGGGCACCTTCAAATCACCCCAAAAAACAACGTCGCCGGCCTCTCCTTTCAGGTTTACATCGCCCGAAAGCTGCATGTTGTAATGCCGGTGGCTAAACGGGTTAAAACGCTTAAACTGAATGCTTACCTCCGATTTCTGAATTCCACCTTTGTAAAAAGCCGATTGAAAGTCAACAGAACCGCTGGCGTGCAAAACTCCGTCGGGCGATTTGATAAAGAAGGAATCGAGTTTGGCCGCTCTTTCCGAGAAATTCAGTTCGAAAATAATGTCGCGGTAATTTACTCCATACTCCGGCATAATTACCGCAGCATCCAGTAGCTTCAGGCTACCTTTCGGATCGGGCGATTCCAGCGTTCCTCCCACGGCCACTTCGCCATTCATTTCGCCTTTGATTTGCTCCCCGGCCTTCAGGAAAGGCAGTGATGCCAATGGAAAACGATCGACACGCAGCAGAGCATTTACGGTATCTTTCGGGTCTACCCCAAATTCCATACTATCCAGCCGGGCATTTACCGGCATCGCAGCACTTAGCGTAATACTCCCCGAATCGGCAGGAATTACCTCTCCTCGAAACTGAAAGCGTTGGTTATCCAGGCCAAACCCGCCTCCCAAAGCAGAAAAGCGATAGCCGTAAGCCAAAGCATTATCGATCGAAAAATCACCGGTCAACGCGGGGTTTGCAGCCGTGCCTGTCAAAGCAATGTTCGCATTTACCTTCCCGTACACATCGGCTTTCTGTCCCAAACTTTCCAGCAACTGCCCGATATCAACATGGGCTATTTCCAGTATAAAATCCTCCTTCCCTTCCAGCGAAACGATACCTTCTGCTTTTATAAACTGGGATGTATCCGAAGCGTCGGAAGCCATTTTAAAGTTTTGCAGCCGGTACCCCAGCGAATCCATTTCAAACAAGGCCGGTGCATTTACCAGTTCCAAATGCTGGTTCATAAAATCGAGACTCCAGTCCGAGAGTTCCGCCATCATCGTATCGCCCAACAAAACCCGGGTACTTAGTGCACTTTTCAGCTGCTCTCCGGCAAGCTGCGCGGTCAGCCATACTGAATCGGCACGGTATTCTGCGGCTGCGTTAACGGTATCAGGCATAAAATCAGCCGTACCGGGCTTTTCGGCCATAAGTTGTGCCGAGAAAGTTGTATCAGACGATGCGATCCTGCCATCTCCTTTTATCGTAAGTTTTTTTACCGACAAGCTGGAAAAAGCTATTTCTTCCAGTTCTGCCAGTGAATTCAGCAAAAGTGAATCGGGCGTGCCCCAAACATGCGCTTCCACTTTTCCTTTGCCATACAAACTATCCACGGGCAGGTAAGCCCAAAATGGCTGAATGCTGTCAACCACCGCCTCCAAACGAATATCCGAATGATCTTCCAGACTGTAATTTCCACTGGCATTTATATGCAAGGTCTGAGCTTGGGCCCATAACGAATCTATCCGGATATTCTTTTTTGCATAACGAAAGTTTCCAACCAGCGAATCAAGAACAAACCCCGCAAATTCAGACTCCGCAACAACAATGTTTGCCGATGCGGTAAGAACAGCCGGATCAAAACCTTTGCCTGCCATTTGCACATTCAGGTTAATATCCGATTGCAACGAATCGTTTCCGAGTAAAGGCGCAAGGTTTAAATTGCGCGTCCGGGCACGAAGCCGATAGTCCGGTTTTCCGGGCAAATCTTTTATCTCAGGAGCCAAGGAGACAAAGCCAAAGTTCCCCTCTCCGGTAATATCTCCCAACAGGTTTCCCTTGTCCAGCAAAAGCGTCATTTTTAACTGGTCCACCGGTTTGCCGACAAACAGGCAATTGCTAAAATCGGCATCCAGGTTCAATCGGGCCGTTTTAGGGTCGGTACCTTCACCATCGAGATTTAACCTGCCGTTTAACTGATAGTCAAGCTGCGGACTTCCGAGCCAGTAAGCCAGGTTTATATTTCGGATGTCGCCTGTCAGACGGTACTTAAAACCCGCAAACTGAGGATCGCTTAAAAAACGGCCAAAGTTCCCGGAAAAAAGATCCAATTGCAGCCCCTGCTCTTTATCATTCACCGCCAAAGAGGCCTCCAGTTTGCCCTCAACGATCTTCGAAGAAAAGTTTACCACTGGTTTTGCCGGAAGTTTTATCGCAGGAATAAAAAACTCAAATTCATCCAGGTTCAGAGGTTCACTTTCCAGTTTGGCAGCCACATTTAAAGACGAAACATCCGAATAATTTGCTTCTCCCTTTAATGCATTTCTCGCAGTTTTTACATGAAAGTTACGAAGGGAAACAGCTTCCTTATCGCGCACAACATCCAACGAAAGCTCTGCCAACTGAAAATCGGGTTGAAGGGTTTGAAAAGCCAACTTTTTTAACTGAAGTTCCTGTTTCTCCGAAGCATATCTCAACGCCATGTTTACATTCAGGTCGTTCACCTCACGCGGAATCAGCGAATCAGGTGCCTGAATTCGCAGCTTGCCCTCTGCCAGTTCAAAGTCGGATAAAACAATCTGAAAATTTCCGGGAGCACTGCTTGTATCCACTTCGTTGCTATCCGTCTCCGGAACCAGACGCTGAAAATTCCAGGTTGAATCAACTCCCTGCTTTAAATTGACATAAGGCCCGGTGAGTTGTACTGAGTTTAATAGCAGTTCGCCGTGCAGCAGAGGCAGAAGCCGGTACGAAGCACTCACCGACTCCACAAACAGAAAAGTATCGTTTTCAACGGTCCAGCAAATATTTTCCAGTTTCAGTTTGGTAAAAAAATCCCCCTCCAGATTTCCGATCTTCAGCTGTCCATTTACGCTTTTTGAAACCTGCGTTTCGGCTATTTGTACGATCTTGTGTTTTACCGGCCCTGTTTGAATAAGCAGAACGGCAACAATCAGCAAAGCCGCCACTCCGGCAAAAAGCCAGGCAAGCACAAGAAATATGTATCGCAGTAATCGCTTCATTTCATACTAAAAAGCCTGTCCAACACTCAAAAAAAACTGGGCACTTCTCTTTTCATTCCAAAGTGGTACGCCCACGTCAAAACGCACCGGCCCGATGGGTGTTTCAATGCGCAAACCGCCACCAACGGCATAAGCCAGTTCATTCAACCGGTAATGGAACGCTTTTTCCCACACATTACCGCTTTCAAAAAAAGCCACCCCATTCACCCTTCTAAACAGCGGATACCTCAACTCGATGTTGGCTTCGAGAATGCTTTTTCCACCCATCGGAGTGCCACTTTCGCGTTTCGGTCCCAACTCCGAACGGCTCCACCCCCTGATGGAATTGCTTCCACCCGAGTAGAAACGATCTTCAACCGGGATAAAACCACTGGCATCCGACGAGTAAATCCCGCCTTCCATCAGACGAAGTGCCAACACGCAGTCGCCTATTTTCTGGTAAGTGCGAAAGTCGCTCCACAAACGAACGTAGCTAAAATCGCCGCCAAACAGGTAGCCGTTCAGCTTTACTCCCAACGAAATATTTACCCCCTGTTCCGGAGAAAATTTAGGTTTCGCGGTAGAATAAACCGAGCTGTACTGAATCCCCGATTTATTGTAAAGATATTCCTCATCTTCCGGATCAGGCACTTCGGTATCCCCCTCTTCAATGCGTTGCTCCACTTTTTCAAAATAATACGTCAGCGTAGAGTTCAGGCTATTATCAAATTCATAAGTCAACGGCAGGTTTATTCCATAAGTTCGGGTTTCGTAGCCCGGCTCTGAATTAATGCCCAGAAAGGGATTGACGGAAATAGACCCTTTCTTGTTAAAAAGTTTGGGCTGTGTCCATTTAAAACTGAAATAGTAAGGTTCCAGCGCCGAATGTTTGGCATAAATATTAATACGCCGCGCCGTACCCAAAAATCCGAGGTAGGTAAAGTCGGCAAAAGTCCTGAACTTATCTTCCGTTCCGTACCCCACCCCAAATTTGGTATTCACCCGCGGAGCTTCCTCCACATACAAGGTCACCGGAATCGGATTTTTTAATGTTGCATATTCTTTTTGCGGAAGCACCGAAACAATTCTGAAAAGCCGCAGATGGTACAAATCTTCCCGCGTCTTATCCAGCATCGATTTGTCATACCGGTCGCCTTCTTTGTAAATCACCTGTTTCTCAATAAATTTTTCGGAAATCTTTTTATTCCCCACAAGCCTGGTTTCGCCAAGCACGCAAACCGGCCCCGGAGAAACCACGTAGGTGATGGACGTTGAATGCCGGTCGGTTTTTAAGCCCAGTTCGTAATCAACCTGGGCATAGGCATACCCCAAATCCAGAAAAATGTTGCGGACAACCGAAAGATCTTCCTTTAGAGACTCGTCCCTAAAACGTTCTCCTTGTAGCAGCTTCAACTCCTTCATTTTCGCCTTCGCAAGAGAATCGTTGTTGAGAGACACACCCGGACCACTGAACCGGAACAAAACGGAATCGATCGTATAAGGATCGCCTTCTTCTATCACAAACAAAAGGCGCGCTGTTTTCTTCTTGTCGTTGACTTTGGGTGGATCGAGTTTAATTTTTACATCCACAAAGCCTTCCCCCTGGTAAACTTTCCGGAGTCGCTCCATTTCAATCTCCATCAGGTCGCGGTTAAAAAGAGTCGGTTCGTCTTTGGTAAAAACCTTGTCGAGGTACGACACCTCATCGGTCGCCATTTTATCCAGCAAATAGCTTTTCTCCAGGGTTTTATTTCCGACGAAATCAATCCGCCTGATCTCATAATTCTCCTGTGCCTGCAGCCTGACGGAGAACATTTGCAACGCCAACATCCCTAAAAATATGTAGTATCCGTTTTTTACCATAAATCAAATATCGCTCCAAAAAAGGCTGTTCCGGCAGACGGTGAGCAGAGCGATTTATTTTTCGCAGTAAGATTAATTTTCCGAGCCAGTGAAAAATTAGAGATCGTTGATTTCTGCCAATTTCGTGGAAATAAG
>JBKDZK010000440.1:0-2505 GCA_047971205.1 Draconibacterium sp. | reverse complement strand
TTTGAAGCGTTAATTGCTCCCGCACAGGATTGGGTAAAATTTGGATGCCGGTATCCGAAATGGTGGGTACATCCACAACAAAAGCTGTTTTTGAGACCAGCCAGTAATCGGGATCAATTTTGAGCTCCGAAACCGGAAAGCCGGGATAAACAACAAAGGTTTGATTGTTTATTACCTGATTGAGCCGGAAATCGGCCGAATCAGAATGATCGGCATTGTACACGCGAACAGGTACCGGCATTTCAAACAGCTCAACCGAAGAATGAGTGGTTGTTTGTGATAATGTGATGGAAAGATCGTTGTTTGTCTCCTGCGAGTAATGGATGCTGTAAATGGGATAACCTTCTCCGTAAAACCAATCTTGCAGGAATTCAGAAAAACTGGTATCGGCGGCAATTTCCATGTGCCGGATAAATTGTGAGGTATTTGCAAAACCGTTGGCTACTTCGGGATCGTGAAAATAATTGCGCAATCCGGAGAAAAATGCATCGTTACCAACGATCCAGCGCAGCATGTGCAATAGGTAGGCGCCTTTTCTGTAACTAAGCCTACCGCTGAATATCCGGTTTACATTGGTTGTGTCGTCTACAAACACTGATCCTTCGGGCTGGCCGGTGATGTTGTCGACCTGCAGTTTTTTCCAAACACGCCAATATCCGGGCAGGAGGTTTTCGTAGGAAAGCCCTGTTAAGTAGGTGGCAAATCCCTCGTTGAGCCAGATGTCCTGCCAGCTTCCGAGCGTAATGTAATTGCCAAACCATTGGTGGGCCAGCTCGTGTGCAATCAGTTCATAGCTAAATCCTCCCATAAAACTCATGGTTTGGTGTTCCATTCCACCTCCCCATCCGAATTGCGCGTGCCCGTATTTTTCATCCGCAAAAGGATATTCACCAACCAGTTGATTGTACAGTGCCATTACCTGTGCGGTTACGGGTGTCTGTATTTTGGCTGTATTCAGGTTTTCGGGATAAACATAGTTCAGAATATCAATGGAGCTTCCGCCTTCCAGTTTCAATGTGTCTGAATACGAGGCGTAGTTGGTAACAGCAATCGCCACCAGGTAAGTGGCAATCGGGTGGCGGTGTTTCCAGTGCGCGATGCATTTATTGTCGCTGATTTTTTCCGAAACCAGGATTCCGTTGCTGGCCGTTCGGTAGGCTTCAGGCGATGTTACGATGATGTCGATCGAGTCAATTTTGTCGGCCAGCGATTGTTTACAGGGCCACCATTCCATGGCTCCGTAAGGCTCCGAAAGAGTCCACAAAACCGGAGTTTGCAGATTCCCATGAACATTCACCTCAAAAGAGCCAAAGCCGCTGCCCGGGGGAATTCCGTGGTAGTAAACTGAAAAGGAATCGACCTGTTCCAAATTTACAGGCTTGTTGAAACGGATGGTTACTTTATTGGCTGAATGGGAAAAGGTAAGTTGTTCTTTTCCGCAGGTGACTGAATCAAGCTGTAGATCAGAATGCAAATCGATCCGGATGGAATCGAGCGATGGAACATTGCTTATGAAATAGCTGGTAACTTTTCCGGAGATGTAGCGCACAGCCGGATCAACCTGCCACTCCATCCGCTGATAAATAAAGTCGGTGGAAGAATAGTCCTGACTTTCCGTGAAAGCCAGTTTTTGGGCTTGGCTTTTTTGTTCCAGACGCGCGATTTTATCAACAAGAGTCGGGTCGTTCTGGCCGAAGACAAGCCTTGCAATTGTGAAGAAACTGAGGAGAATTAATAGCCGTTTCATATGCTAAAGATACAAAACAGAACAAGGTGCAGGAAAAAATAGACAATCATGATTCAGGGCAATCATCGACAGAAATGAAAGTATTATTCGCTGGTAACTTAACTCTTCCTTCATGGAGGAGCCATAAACAAATTTCACGCAAAGTGCGTGAAGGTTTACGCAAAAGAACGCAAAACAGAAACTAATAGTGAGCACTCTGCAAGCTTCGCGCTTCTTTCGTGTCTTTGCGAGACGCCACCCATTTTTTTAGAATGGGCATAATGAGGAGATGACAGGTAGATTATATTTTTTACCCCCTGTTTCGGCCACACTCCGCTCAGCGGAGCGGTCGGCCTCAACTGTCCCCCTACGAGTCGGGGGACGGCTGGAGCCGGTGGCTTCGAAGAAGTACCGGAGTAAGCCGGGGGGTACAGTAATCCTCTTTTTCTGTCATAGGCGAGAACTTGTTTTACCAATATTTTGAACGCCTTACAAACTGTCAGCTAACAAATCAGGGTAATTTTGAATAGTATACCTGTATTCTCCCATTGATTCGTTAAGAGACTATCAGAAAAAAGGCGAATTCCCGAAAGAATCCGCCTTCTGAGTGGTTAGCTCTACTTTTTGTCAAGAATTAATTTCCTGACGATCCGCTTTGTATTGATGTGCATGATAACCAAATAGGTTCCGCTGGCCTGGTCAGAAATGTCGAAAATCATTTGTTCGCCGTTCTGATAGGTTTTACGGATTAATTCGCTGCCGGCCATGTTTAAAACAAG
>JBKDZK010000439.1:0-15442 GCA_047971205.1 Draconibacterium sp. | reverse complement strand
TAGAGGTAAGCTATTCTTTAGGTTAATTGAGCAGGCGGTGGATACTGTACCTACTCCATTGAATGAGTTAACAAAGAAACTTGACTAAAGCAGATAAGCAGTTTAATTAATTTAAATCCGTTTCAAAACTATGAAAAAAAAACGAACAATTCATGGCCCTGGCGGGCTATGGAGTAAATTATTTTTGATTATGCGATTGGCTATTTTTCTGTTCTTTGCGTTTATTTTTGGGGCTCAGGCGAAATCATTTTCGCAGTCATCAAAACTAACGCTCGATTTGACAAAAACCCGCTTGATGGATGTTTTGAATGAGATCGAAAAGCAGTCCGATTATTATTTCTACTTCAATTTGGACCTGGACAATTACATGGTAGAACACGTACATGTAAAAGACAAGGAAATCAAGCAAGTGCTAAGCGATGTGCTGACGGATTTGGGCCTGGGCTATGAAGTAGTGGATCGTTACATCGTAATCAAGAAAATTGATTCCCCCACTGAACGGAATTCCGGTTCAAAGGTGGAGCAGCAAAAAGGAGTTAGCGGAAAGTTGAGCGACAGCACAGGTGCCCCGCTTCCGGGAGCTACCGTGATTGTAAAAGGAACTGCACAAGGGGCTGTTACCGACAGAGATGGTAATTTTCAGTTAATGGATGTGCCCGGTGATGCTGTTCTTCTTTTCTCGTTTGTAGGAATGAAAACACAGGAGGTAGCTGTGGCAGGGCAAAGCAGTATCAATGTTCGTTTGGTTGAAGACGCCATTGGTATTGAAGAAGTGGTGGCTGTTGGTTACGGTACCATGAAAAAAAGTGACCTGACCGGCAGTGTGAGCCAGGTGGAAGGTGACGACCTTAAAAATGTAGCTGTACGTACTGCAGCCGATGCGCTTCAGGGACGTTCGGCCGGGGTGATGGTAACTTCTACCAGTGGTAGCCCGGGTTCTATGGGAGCTGTTCGTATTCGCGGGGTCGGAACCGTTAACAACAACGATCCGCTTTTTGTGGTGGACGGCTTGCCTCAATCCAACATCGGATGGTTGAACCCCAACGATATTCAGTCGATTGAAATTTTGAAGGATGCTTCGGCCACTTCTATTTACGGTGCCAGAGCCGCAAACGGAGTAATCATGGTAACCACCAAAAAAGGAAGTTCGGGCAAAGACTACAAATCCAGTGTTTCTTTTGATATGTTCATTGGTTTCCAGAACCCTGAAAAACGGTATCATATGCTGAATGCTGAAGAGTTTATGGAATTTAAAAACCGTGCCTATACTGCTACCGGACAAGCGCTGCTGGATGACTTTTCTACACCGGAAAAGCGCGAACAGATTCTTCAGTTTCTTGAAAAGAATACAGGGAGCAGGGAAGGAACCGACTGGTGGAAAGAGATTATGCATAAAAATGCACCCATGCAAAGTTACAACGTAGCCTTGTCGGGTGGTTTGGAAAAGCTGAGGTACCATTCCAGTTTGGGGTACATGTCGCAGGATGGTATTGTAAAGGCTTCTGATTATGAACGAATCTCCTGGCGGAATACTCTGAATGCAGACTTGGCCAAGTGGTTTAAAATGTCGGCCAATGTGGGTATTATTTATGAAAACCGGCGTAACGTTAGCGAAAGCAACCCTTACAATGGTACGATCTTTTCAGCCATGACCGCTGACCCGATTACCCCGGTTTACCGGAACAACCTGGTGGATGTGCCCTCTTTCCTGCAATCAAAATTAATGACTGGTTACGAACCGAGTAACGAGTTTTCGCAATATGCAGGTGTACTTTACTCAAACAAGCCTAACCCGGTGGCTCAGGTTGAGTTGATGGGCCTGAATGTTTGGGAAGGGATCAGCGTAAAAAGTGGTTTGACAGGTGACTTAAACCTGACCCCATGGCTGAAGTTCCGTTCCAATTTTGGTTTGGACGTACACCGTGGCTTATCCAAAGGTTTCACTCCAAAATACTATCTTGATGGAGACCAAAATGCAACTGATGCCACGGTTGGACGCAGGTATTACAGTACGAACTATTGGGTGTGGGACAACACCCTGACTTTTGATAAAACGTTTGAAGCTCACCGGGTATTGGCCATGGTTGGTACTTCGGCCGAAGAAAATAAGTACGAAGAAACCGGAGCTTCAAAACAGGGAACAATCAATAACGATGAAGACCAGCGTATCATCAATGCAGCGTCGAAAAATCCGGCAGCAGACGGTTATGATGTAACAAGTTCGATGAATTCCTATTTCGGGCGCTTGTTCTATACGTATCGCGACCGTTACCTGTTTACTTTCAATATTCGCCGTGATGGTTCTTCAAATTTTGCAGAAGGTAACCGTTGGGGGGTATTTCCTTCCTTCTCTTTGGGCTGGGTTTTCAGCGAAGAAGGATTCATGGATAAATACGAATTCCTGGATATGGGTAAACTGCGTTTTGGTGCCGGTGAAATTGGTAACCACAACATTGGCAGTGGAGCCTACTTGTCAACCTTCGGAAACGGTGGTTATTACACATTTGGAAATCCGCGTATGCCCTACCTGAGTGGAGGCCGTAACAGTGTGGGTAATCCAAACATCAAATGGGAAACTACCCGTCAGATTGATATAGGAGTAGATCTTGCCCTTTTTGATAGTAGATTTACGGTAACCGCAGATTACTTTGTAAAAACAACCGATGACATGCTGGTTCAGGTACCACTTCCGAGTTCGTTCGGCTATCCGAATACGCCTTGGACCAATGCCGGTAGTATTGAAAACAAAGGGCTTGAACTGGAACTTGGATTCAAGGAGTCAATCCGCGATTTCAACTTCTCGATTGATGCCAACTTGTTTACCTTTAAAAACAAGGTGATTAGTTTGGGGGGCGGCGAACCAATTAACGGATCTACTCACCTCGGAAATATGACACATACCCGGACAGAGGTAGGTATGCCAATTGGTTATTTCTACGGATGGAAAACGGATGGAATTTTCCAGACACAAGCAGAAATTGATGCCTATGCCAATGGCGAAGGAGAGTTGATTCAGCCTACTGCTCAATCTGGTGACCTGAAATTCCAGGACCTGAATGGCGTGGACGCAGATGGAAATATTGTTAAAGGACCTGATGGCGTATTGAACGATGCCGACCGCGTGATGGTTGGAAACCCGTTTCCTGATTTTACCTACGGTTTTACGCTTGCTGCCGATTATAAGGGTTTTGACGTATCCTTGTTCTTCCAGGGATCAGTTGGAAATGACATCCTGAATATCCTGAAATACGATATTCGCTCGGGAGCCGGTTGGTACAACGCCCCGGATGATATGCTTGATATTGCATGGAATGGCCCTGGAACTTCGAACACCCAATTTGCAATTAGCGCCAATTCACGACAAAATCTTCAAATGTCGGATTGGTATGTGGAGGATGGCTCTTACATACGCTTAAAAAACGTTCAAATAGGTTATACGATTCCTAAAACTGTTCTTAAGGCGCTGAACAACCACAGTATACGTGTGTGGGTGGGTGGTCAAAACTTGTTTACCATCACCGACTATTCCGGCTTAGACCCGGAAATTGGTTTTTCCGATCCAAAATTTATGGGAATCGACCAGGGATTTTATCCGCAGGCGAGAATATTCATGATGGGTATTAATGCTACATTCTAACTAATGAAAACGTATTAATTATGAAAAGTAAATTCAATTTATCAATTATAATAATCCTTCTTATTGTAACAGGATGCTCCGAATCTTTTTTGGACAATCCCCCCAAAGGTTCGTTTTCTGAAGATGTTTTTTACAAAACCGAAGATGCCGGTATTAAATCCGTGATTGGTTGTTACACTCCCATGTTAAACCATTGGGACTACCAGGTGATGTGGTATGATGTGGGCAATATTATTACCGACGATTCCAACAAAGGAGGATCGGATGCAGGCGATGGTATTCGTAAAACAGAGGTTGGAATTGGCAAACCATTGCCAACCAATGCGATGTTAAATAGCTTGTGGTCTCACCGATTCAATGCGATAGGGACATGTAACACGGCCTTGGAAAACATCACCATGGAAACTCCGCTGATTCACAAGGGAGGAACCTATGTAAGCGACGCTGATAAAGCCCGTTACATTGCTGAAATAAAGTTTTTGCGTGGTTTTTACTACTACGATTTGGTGACTGTTTTTGGAGGCGTGCCGTTGATTACCAAAACGCTTTCTCCTGAAGAAAAATCAACACTTACAAAGGCCTCAGTTGAAGAGATTAAAGCGCAGATTCTGAACGATGTTAAAGCCTGTATCGATGAGCCAAATATGCCTACTTCGGCATCGCTGCCCGAAGCGGAATTTGGACGCATAACCAGGGACATTGCCAATGCATTTAAAGCGCGCGTTCACCTGTTTTTTGGTGATTATGCCGACGCCAAAGATGCTTCGTGGAAAGTAATTGAAACCGGTACTTTTGAATTGCAATCCGACTACCAGGAACTGTTCAACAGCTATGGCAACGGGTTCTTCTCGAAAGAAAGCGTGTTTACCATTTTGCGGGAATACCGTCCGGGGTACACCGGCTCAAGTGTGATTCCTCAAATGAACACAGGCCGGAATAACCTTGGAGGCTGGGGAGGCGACTGCCCAACGCCGGATTTGGTGGATGAATACGAAGTGGGAGATGCCCGTTTGATTCATACGGTTATTCAGGACCAGGATGAATTCATGAAAAATGATGGAACGATTGAAGTGCATAATTACACCGGATACGATAACAACACGGGTTACCACAGCCGCAAAGCTTATGTTCCGCATCAACGCAGACCGGACGGCGGTTTTTGGCAGGTTGACTGGACTTTCTACTTGATTCGTTATTCCGATGTGTTGCTGATGTATGCTGAGTCTTTACTCGAAACAGGAGGTGACAAGCAGGATGTGGCAGACTATATCAACATGGTACGGAAGAGGGCTTTTGTAACTACTTCGAGAGTGGATAGTTGGGCGCACAAACGCCAGATTGTTATTCCGGAAGTAACAGAAGCGGAGTTTGAAGCAAACTATGCGGTGAAGGCAACCGATGACCTGTCGGCAGCCATTAAACATGAAAGGCGGGTTGAGTTGGGAATGGAAGGCTTGCGCTATTATGACCTGATTCGTTGGGATGATTTTGTAAGCACCATGAACGCTTTCTCGAAATTGCCCTATGCGAATGGAAAAGGGTCAAAAGTAGATGATCAGACCTGGCCGTATCCAATTCCTCAAACTGAAATTGACAGAACAGGAGGTTCAATTACTCAGAACCCTGGATATAACTAAACTTGAGCTACTGGTCGAAAGGCCAGTAGCCTTTTAATACTTTAATACATGACTCTAAAAAGTAGATTATTTGCATGCGCTGCGGTACTGGGCTTATTTGGATGCCAGGCGCCGCACAACCAATTAACAGAGCAGGAGCAGGCCGAAGGCTGGACCCTTCTGTTTGACGGAGAAACACTAAATGGCTGGCGTGACTACAACGGGGAAGGCCTGACTGGCCCCTGGGTAGTGGAAGAAGGCCAGATTAAAGCCGAAGGACATGGGAGCGACGAAAGTGGCTACATTGTTACCGACAAGCAGTATGAAAACTTTGTTTTAACCTGGGACTGGAAAATTTCTCCCGGAGGAAACAGCGGTATGCTTTACCACGTAGTGGAAAACCCGAAGTTCAACGTGCCTTATGTTACCGGTCCTGAGTACCAGCTGATCGACAACGAAGGGTTTGAACACCCATTGGAAGAATGGCAAAAATGCGGTGCTGACTATGCAATGTATCTACCCGAAAAATCAAAACTTCACATTAATCCTGCCGGTGAGTGGAATACCTCAAAAATTGTATTTGACAACGGACATGTTGAGTACTGGATGAACGGCGAGAAAACCATTGAATTTGAAGCGTGGAGCGACGATTGGTTCACACGCCGTAACAGCGGAAAGTGGGAAAATATGCCGGAATACGGTTTGGCCCGTAAAGGTGTTCTTTGTTTGCAAGACCATGGTTACCCGGCCTGGTTCCGCAACATTAAAATCAAAGAACTGCCTAAAAAAACAGAAACCGTTGACTTGTTTAACGGAATAGACCTTAAAGGCTGGGAAGCATACGGTAACGAAAAATGGTTTGTTGAAGACGGCCTGCTGGTTTGCGAAAACGGCCCTGAAAAAGGATACGGTTACCTGGCAACTACAAGCTATTTCGATGATTTTGATTTATCCGTTGAATTCAAACAGGAAGCCAATGGCAACTCAGGAGTTTTTATTCGCTCGTTTGTTGAGCCGGTTGCAAAAGTAAATGGCTGGCAGGTAGAAGTAGCTCCTCACGGACATGGAACCGGCGGCATTTACGAATCGTATGGCCGTGGTTGGCTGATTCAGATTCCGGAAGAAAAAGAAGATTTCCTGATTGTAGGTGATTGGAATACACTCAGAATAAAAGTTGTTGGTAACGACGTACAAACCTGGTTAAATGGCCACGAGATGGTTCAGCTTAGCGATGAGAAAATCGGCAAAGGTCAGGGGCGCATTGCTCTTCAAATTCATGATGGAGGCGGTATTAGGGTATTATGGAAAAACCTTAAAGTAACGCGTTTGTAGGATTTTATAAACCAACTAAAGAAATAACATTATAAACCAATAAAATTAAAGTATGGTAAACAGAAGAACGTTTATCAGCCGTTCGGCAGTAGCTGCGGCAGGTATTACCATTGTTCCCGGCACTGTATTCGGGAAGAAATTCGGGCACGTTTCGCCCAGTGATAAATTGAATATCGCCGGTGTAGGTGTAGGCGGCATGGGACGTAACAACCTTCGTAACATGAGCGGCGAAAACATTGTTGCTTTGTGTGATGTTGACTGGCGTTATGCAGCAAAAACCTTTGAAGATTATCCGAAAGCCAAAAAGTTCAAAGACTGGCGCGAGATGCTCGACAAGTTCGGCAAATCAATCGATGCCGTACTGGTGGCAACTCCTGACCATACCCATGCCGGAGTAACCGCACACGCCATGACTTTAGGGAAACATGTTTACACACAAAAACCCCTGACTCACTCGGTATACGAATCACGCTTGTTGACAAAACTGGCTGAAAAATACGGCGTTGCCACACAAATGGGGAACCAGGGAAATTCAGGCGACGACATCCGTCGTGTTTGCGAATGGATCTGGTCGGGTGCCATTGGTGAAGTAACCGAAGTTCATGCCTGGACCGACCGTCCGATCTGGCCACAAGGTCTTCAAAAGCCGGAAGGATCGATGGATGTGCCGAAAACGCTGGATTGGGACCTGTTTATCGGGCCTGCTAAATTCCGTCCTTACCATTCGGTTTACACTCCGTGGAACTGGCGTGGATGGTGGGATTACGGAACAGGAGCATTGGGCGATATGGCCTGCCACGTGCTGGATCCCGTGTACTGGGCGCTGAACCTGAAATACCCATCGAAGGTGGAAGCTTCTTCAACTTTGGTGAATACAGAGAGTGCTCCTCACGCTGAAAAAGTAACGTATACTTTCCCGGCCCGCAAAAATATGCCCGATGTAGGTATGCCCGAGGTAAAAGTAACCTGGTACGACGGTGGTTTCCTGCCTGAACGCCCAATCGAACTTCCGGATGGCGAGATTTTGGGTAAAGACAGTGGTGGCGGTTTGTTGTTTGTCGGAACCAAAGGCAAAATCATGACCAGTTACTACGGTATGCAACCCACACTGTTGCCTTACGAAAAAATGGAAGACTTCAAAGAGCCTGCTCCGATTATTCCACGTATCCCGGGTTCGGAAGAAGGACCATGGAAAGGTGCGCACGAACGCGACTGGATCCGTGCTTGTAAAGAGCCTGCCGGAAGCCGCGTAGAAGGATCGGCCAATTTTGCCTACTCCGGACCGTTTAACGAAATGGTGGTGATGGGTGTTCTGGCCGTGCGTCTTCAATCGCTGAACCGTACGCTTCACTGGGATAGTGAAAACATGGAGTTCACCAATATCTCTGATTCAGACAAGGTGCGCATTGTATCGGTTGATAAGTTTGAAGTGGTGGACGGCGATCCTCGTTTTGATCGTCAGTTTGCTGAATTCAACGCCAAAGAGCTGGCAAAGGAATGGGTTAACCATACGTACCGCGATGGTTGGTCACTTCCTCCAATGCCCAAATAGCAGATAGTTTAGTTTAATCAAAAGGGGCAGGAGTAATCGCCTGCTCTTTGTTTTATATAACCAACAATAAGAATCAGAATATGAACCAAATGAAAAAATATGCCAGCCTGATGCTGGTACTGTTTTTACTGTGCGGAATAAGCAGTATGGGAGTAGAAAAATCAAAAAAGAAAGATTGGAAACTGGGTGTTCAAACCTACAGTTTTCATCGTTTTACTTTTCAGGAAGCCATTGATAAGGTGGCTGAACTGGAGCTGGGATACGCCGAAATTTACTACGGACAAACATTGGGTGGCGACATGGAAGGAGTGATGGACTTCCGGATGGATAAAGCCAAACAAAAGCAGGTATTGGCCTATGTCAAGTCGAAAGGCGTAAAACTGATGGCCAGCGGAGTGGTAATCTGTAAAGATGAAGCCGAATGGGAACAACTGTTCCAGTTTGCCAATGCAATGGGAATTGAAATTATTACCTGCGAGCCGGAATACAAACACCTGAAATTTGTGGACGAACTGGCCAACAAATACAAAGTTGATGTGGCGATTCACAACCACCCGAAACCATCGAATTACTGGAAACCCGAGATGTTTCTGGAGGCGGTTGAAGGCTTGAGCGATCGCATTGGCGCCTGTGCCGATGTTGGTCACTGGAAACGCATGGGTGTTGATCCGGTGGAAGGTTTGAAACAATACGGAAGCCGTTTAAAATCGCTTCACTTTAAAGATGTGAAAGAAAAAGAGGCACGCGAAGCAGAACAACACGATGTAATTTGGGGCCGTGGTGTGTGTGATGTGGAAGGGATGTTAAAAGAACTGGACCGCCAGGGATTCAAAGGCCTTTTCTCGATCGAGTACGAATACAACTGGGATAATTCGGTGCCGGATATCAAACAAAACATCGCTTACTTTAACCAGGTAGTTGATGGGCTTTAGAAAAGAGGTAAGTTGGGGGAGAATGAGGTGCTTGCTGCTTGGCCTGGCTTTATGCGCCGGACTGTTTGCAAAAGCCACTGAACCCCTGTACCTGCAAAATACAAAACAAGATGCAATCCGGGTATTGAGCTACAATATCCGGATTGCTCATCCTCCTTCGGGAGGTTGGGATCTGATTGATTTGCCCGCTATCGGAGAGGCGATTAACCGCATAAAACCCGACTTGGTGGCCCTGCAGGAAGTGGATGTATTTACCGAACGCTCGGGGAAAACCATTCATCAGGCGAAAGAACTGGCGAAAATGACGGGGATGAATTATTTCTTTGCCAAGGCAGTCGACCGTTCGGGTGGCGACTATGGTGTAGCTGTGCTTTCACGCTTCCCAATTGTGGAGGCTCAGGGATACCGACTGCCTGTTCGCGACAGCGTCAAATCCGAAATCAGAGCCTTGGCCTTGGTAAAAGTGCAATTGCCTGACGGAAATATAATGGCTTTTGGCTCAGCTCATCTCGATCATCTGTCGGATGATGACCGCTTGCTTCAGGTAAAAACCATGATCGATGTAATAGAGGCTTATCAACAATATCCGTTGGTAATTGGTGCCGATCTTAATATGAAACCTGACAATCCGGTGATGAGTAATTTGAAAGAATCTCTTATTTTCGGCTGCGAAAATTGTCCGTTAACTTTTCCTGCAGATAAGCCGGATTGGACACTGGACTACATCCTGTTGAACGAACAGGCAAATAAGCAGTTTGGAATTCAGGATTATCAGACAGTAAATGAAACGTATGCTTCAGATCATCTGCCTCTCGAAGCAATTTTGAAAAAGAACTAGTTGTTCGTTTTTAGGGCAGAGTAAAACTTATTTTTCCTTTTGGTTGGAGGACCATTATGGATACAGGGTTGAAACATAGAACGAAACTCCGTGTATTTGGGAAATTCTTTTCTGAAAGGCGTCTGCTTTTGCTTGCCGCCGGTATTTTCTTTACGCTTTACGGCTTATTTCTTGAGGCCAGCATGCCTTATCTCTTATGGCATTTTGAACAAACCCAGCTTTTTTCTTTTAATGTCGACTACCTGGCTGGTTTTCTGGAGCGCCCGGGGAAACCGCTTGAATACGCCGGTTCCTTTTTGGTGCAGTTTTTTTATTATCCCCGGCTTGGCGCTTTTTTACTTACCGCAGTCGGAGTTCTGTTGTTTATTCTGATCCGAAGCAACCTGAAAAAGCTGAATGTTCATGGTTTACTTTGGTCCTTTTTGCCGGTACTCGGGATATTGATGCTTCAAACCAACCTGCATTACTCGCCGGTTTATTCGTTTCACATGATGGTAGTGCTGCTTTGCTTTCGCCTTTATTTAGAGGTGGAGAACAAATGGTGGCGTTTGTCTGCATTTACCTTCTGCTGGCCATTACTGTTTTGGTTGGCTGGAGCTTACGCCTTTGTCCTCCTGCTTTTATGCCTTCTGATTGCAATGAAAGAGGTCCGGAAATTATCCGACATTCTGCTTCCTCTGTGTTACTGTTTACTTAGCTTTGCTTGGTTGGCAGTGGGGTATTGGGGCATTTTTCTCTTGCCTTTCGATGTGTTTTTGGTCTATCCTTTTATTCTGATGGATCAGTCGCTTTATGGCTGGGGAATTGCGAATTTACTTTATTTGCCGGCCTTGTTGATTGTAGCCTGGTTTTTTCCTCTTCAAATACGTAAAGCCTGGTCGGCCTGGAATCTCAAAACAATTGGATTAACCGTTGTTCTGTTGAGCGTTGGCTTTTGGGGTGTTTATCAATACGGGGTAAACAAGAAACAGGAGTTGATTCTGAAAATGGATTACTATGTGCAACACAAGCAGTGGGACAAGGTGCTTGAGTTGGGCAAAAGCTACCCGGGTGTGAACCATCTGGTTGTTTATTACACCAATCTGGCACTATCCAAACAAGGGCTTTTGACGGAGCAGCTTTTTGAATATCCGCAAATTGGAAGCAAAGGACTTCGCCTGCGTTGGGAGCGAAACCGGCTGGCCTCTCTTTTGGGTGGAGAAGTGTTTTACCAGCTCCATTACTACAACGAGGCTTTTCGCTGGGCTTTTGAATCATCGGTATCGCATGAGCTAAACCCGCGGGCAGTAAAGCGAATGGCCCAAACCAGTCTGGCAAACGGGCATCTGGAGTTGGCCGAAAAATACGTTTCGCTCTTGGAAGAAACCCTTTTCTACAAGGATTGGGCTTCCCGGTTTCGTGAGCAAATGGAGCAGGCTGCATCGGCTCCAGAGTTCAAAACGGTCAACTATCCTTTTCAGGTGCACTCGGATTTTACATCCGATATTCGTGGGTTTGATTTGAAGGTGGAGGAGCTGTTGCAAAATTGCCCGGAGAACGACGCTGCTTTTGATTATTATACGGCGAGTTTGTTGCTCGACAAGAAGTTGGAGAAGCTGACGGAACTTGTGTTGAATAACCCGGATCGCTTTCCCGGGCAACTTAGTGGTCCGCTTGCCGAAGCCGTGCTTTTGTATCAAAATCTGAGAGGAAAACCACAGGTTGAAATTCAGGTGGAACCTGCTGTTTTTCATCGGTTCGAGGAGTTTGCACAGGCTTTAAGCAGGAATAGGGGTAGCCAGGCTGCCTATCAGTTAGAAGCTGCCTTTGGCACTACATTTTGGTATTACTTTTATTTTTGTTGAAATGGGAAAGGGTGAAAGATACATTCTATTTGAGGTAGTTTTGGGGTTGATGATTTTACTCTTTAGTGCCTGCCAGCAACAGTTGCCAAAAGCAGATGTGCAGATTGATCGTCTTCCGCAATTATTCCCGGATTATGCGGAGGTGACCATTCCTGAAAATATTGCTCCGTTAAACTTTCAGATACAAGAAGATTATGAAGAATTTATAGCTTGCTTTTTTGTTGAAAAGGAGTTGCTGTTTTCCGTTCATTCCAGTTCAGGAAAAATTGAATTGAATATGAAGCAGTGGAGGCAGCTTACGGCAAAAAGCACAGGTGGTAACTATTCCGTTGAAATTCTGGCCCGGAAAGAGGGGCGCTGGGCGCGTTTTCCGCAGTTTGAAAATCGGGTGGTTACGGACCGGATTGATTCGTACTTGGTGTATCGCCTGATTGAACCGGGCTTTGAAACCTGGAAAAGCATGGGGATTTACCAACGCTGCCTCGAAAATTTTGAAGAAAGCCCCATTGTTACCAACGAGGTAAACCACGGTGGTTGTGTTAATTGCCATTCTTTTCGGATGAATGATCCGGACAATATGCTTTTTCACATGCGTGGCGGATCGGGAGCAGGAGCTGTGTTCTGGCAGGAACAGCAACTCTCGAAAGTGGAGACCAAAACGGCTGAGACACTGTCGTCTGCCGTTTATCCAGCGTGGCATCCGGGTGGTGATTTTGTAGCATTTTCAGTCAATAAAATTGTGCAAAGCTTTCATGCGCTGCCCGAGAAGCAAGTGGAAGTGTTGGATACCTTGTCAGACCTGGTTTTGTACGATACCCGAAATCAGGCAATCAGTCAGCCCAAGCAGCTGGCCACCAAAGAACTTTTGGAAACCTTCCCCACCTGGGCTCCGGATGGGAAGACCTTGTTTTATTGTGCTGCAAAAGCATTGCCTCCTGATCAATACGATGAAATCCGATACGATTTGTACCGGGTGGCTTTTGATCCGCAAAGCAGGCAGTTTGGTCAGCCGGAGCTTGTTGTGAATGCCTCCGGTGAAGGAAAAAGTATTTCTTTCCCCCGTGTATCACCGGAGGGACGTTACCTGGTTTATTGCCAGTCGGATTATGGAAACTTCTCGATTTGGCACCGCGAAAGTGATTTAATATTGTTGGATCTGACAACCAGGGAAGTCAGTCGTCCGGAGGTGAATAGTTCGCAGGCCGACAGTTATCATTCCTGGTCTTCAACCGGTCGCTGGGTGGTTTTTAGCAGCCGCCGTCAGGACGGGCTTTACACACGCTCGTACATTGCCTTTTTTGACAAAACCGGGAAATTTCACAAGCCATTTTTGCTCCCCTTTAAGGATCCGCTTTTTAGTCAGAAATTCACCAAAGCATTCAATGTCCCGGAGCTGGTGAAATCGAAAGTACAGCTCGACCCGAGGAGTTTTGAGCCGATTCGGGATAAAGAGGCTATTCCGGCGCTTTTTCGGTAATACAGCCAACTAACATAAACTCAACCATATCAATAAGATAATAACTAAACAAATAAGACTAAACTTACTAAAACGGGCAGGAGGGAAGCAGATCCAATTCCCGGTCATTTTCACAGGGCAACTTCAATTGCCGGTTTGTTTAGTCGGATTGATGTAAAATGAAGGACCATAAGCCAGTAATTTCGATTGATTATAACGCCGTAAAAAGCTTAAAATCGGGAGATGTAAAGTCGTTTGATCACTTGTTCAGAAAGTATTCTCAACGATTGTACAAATTCTCCATGAGCTACCTGAAATCCGAAGAAGAGTCGCGGGAGATTGTGCAGGACGTGTTCCTGTACATTTGGGAATCCCGCGAAAATCTGAAACCGGAATGTTCGTTCAATGCCTATCTTTTTACGATTGCATACAGCCGGGTCAAAAAATACTTTCTCCGAAAACTGCGTGATAACCATGCACGGGACGAACTGATTTATTCCCTGCTAAAACAGGAAAACAACCTGGACCGGGTGGTGGATTTCCGGTCTTTGCTGGAAAAGGTTGAACAAATAATTCTGCAATTTCCCGAACGTCGTCAACAAATCTTCCTGAAGCGAAAATACGAAGGCTGGCCGGTAAAACAGATCGCCGAAGAATTTGGTATTTCGCCCAATACCGTTGAAAATCATTTGACTGCGGCAATGAAACAACTCCGGGAAGAGCTAAGGCGCAATAACATTTCAGAACTTCTTTTTTGGATGTTTTTCCTGCCTGACAGCGAGTAGCGGAAGACTCAAAAAAAATATTTCATTTTTTTCAATTTCCCGGTAGTGGAAAAATCAAGTTAAAGGATATAACGTACAAGAATGAATACTAAACAGGATAAAATAGCACGGTTTAAGACGGGTCGGTTTTCATTTAACGATTACCTGTCAGTGGCTTCCTATTTTAAAAATGAGTCGCTGGACGACGAATTAAAGCAGATGCTGAAAAAGGATTGGGACAAAGCGGGAGGAGAAGGAATGTCGGAGGAGGAACTGGAGCTCTTGCTGGATCAGCTGCACAGGCAGATTGGAAAAGAAGAATCGTCAGCAGATCGTGGCCGGAAAAGATTTCAGTTACGGTTTGCGAGAGTGGCAGTATGGCTTCTGTTGCCGGCTTTGCTGTTTGGAGCCACCCTGGCTTATTTTGGAATTAAATTCTACGGACATACGGATAGCTGGGCTGAAATTCATTCTCCGATCGGTGCCCGAACCAAGTTTCATTTGCCTGATGGTACGGAAGGTTGGTTGAATGGCGGTGCGGTGGTAAAGTATCCGCTTGATTTTAAAAAGAGGGAAGTGGAAGTGTCAGGAGAAGTTTGGTTTGACGTGGTTCATAACAAACGGAAAAAGTTTCGGGTGAAAACACCGTTTCTGGATGTGGATGTATTGGGAACCCGGTTCAATGTGGTGGCTTATGAAAACGAAGACATCGCCGAAGTAATTCTGGAACAGGGACGAGTGAAAGTTTCTTGCCAGGCCACCAACGAAGAGCTTACCCTGCAGCCCGATGAACAACTGATCTACTGCAAGGAAACCCGAAAGATGGAGAAAAGATCCATCGATTCAAAAGCTTATACCAGTTGGAAAGACGGGCTGCTGATTTTTCGGAATGTTCCGATGGCAGAGCTGGCCAAACGACTGGAACGAAAATACAACTCAGAAATTATTTTGCACGGAGACGAGCTGAAAGCCCTGATTTTCAGAGCAACATTTCAGGATGAAAGCCTGGAGAAAATATGTTCGATGTTGGCCTCGGTAGCACCCATCCGATACGAGGTTCACAAAAGAACGAGCCGGTTGGACGGAACGTTTGACCGTGAACGGGTTGAGATATGGTTAAAAGAATAAAAGTTATAAATCAATAAAAAACAAACAGATTGCCAATGAAGTAAATCCAAAATGACAACAGGGCGGTATTCCCGTACCAGCCCTGTCTTGATGTAGAATTAATTATGCTAGGAATTAAATCCACCAATGAACAAATTTATGAAAAAAAACACAATCTCAGGTCATGGTTGTGCCATGGTTTGATAGAACTGATTAAAATGATGCGATTCACTATTATTCTTGTGATTGTCTCAATCTCCCAGGCTTTTGCTGTAAGCTCGTATTCGCAGCAGGCATAGCTCTCGCTGGATATGAACAAAGCCACGCTGGAGGAGGTGATTGACGAGATTGAAAAGAGGTCGGA
>JBKDZK010000438.1:0-4111 GCA_047971205.1 Draconibacterium sp. | reverse complement strand
CCGCTTTTTCTCCCTCATTGAGGGGAGATGTCAGCCTCTATGGCTGACAGAGGGGTGAAATAAAGAAAATTCGGTTTTCAGCGATTTAGCTGAAATGAAGTTGGCGTAATACTCCTTGGCTTTGCCACGGGGATAGTCAACTTCAAGAATTTTCTTTATTGCTAATCGAGTACGAAACGGTAGGATATTGTTCCTTGCTGGAAAGCGGGTGCACTCTCGCTTACATTGAAGCGTGCTTTTAACGCTGCCTGTTTGGCTTCGTTCCAGAATTTCTGGTCCATAATGGTTGTTCCCCGAACACCTGCTTCGGCACTGGTTACTTTTCCGGTTTTGTCGACCGTAACTTTCACCACCACCACTCCGGCATCGTTGCCGGGGTATTGAGGTTTGGGCAGGGAAATGGCCGATCGGCCCGATAAACTGAATGAAATACCAGAGCCCTGGTTCCCAGAACCGCTGCCACCCTGACCGTAGTTACCGGCATTGGGATCGCCGGTGGGTACACCCTGGTTGCCTCCGGGGAAGGTAACTCCCTGGCTTTTCCCGTCACCGCTTCCGGTACCGCCGGTTCCGTTGCCGCTTTTGGCAAAAGCTCCCTGCGTTCGCGAGTTTATTTCGTTTATTTTGCGTTGCTCTTCTTCCAGGCGTTTCCGTTCGGCTTCTTCTTTGGCTTTGCGTTCTGCTTCCGCTTTCGCTTCAGCATCTGCCTTCGCCTCAGCCTTTTCCTTTGCTTGTTTCTCCGCTTCTTCAGCCTGTTGTTTGCGGCGCTCTTCGGCTAATTGTTCCTGTCTTTTACGCTCTTCTTCCTTTTTTTTCTTTTCGGCGGCTTCAATTGCCACTGTTTTCTCGTAATCCTGAGTCATGGCCACGTCTTTGGCAGGCTGCGGATTCGACTTTGGAGCAGGAGGTGGAGTTGTGGCCGGCAGAGGTGTTGCCTTTTGTTCTTCGCGCTTGGGCGGAGCAGGCGTAGGTGTCGGTTGTTTTTGCCGCGCCGGAGCCGGTTCGCGGTCGCCCAAGCCATTTGCGGAATTACCAAAGTTTACCAGAATACCTTCCTCGCCCGGCAATGGTAGCGGGGTAAAGAATCCAAGGAATATCAATAACATGAGCACAATCACGTGAAAAACGATGGTGCCGATGATTCCTTTTTTGCGTTCGCTATAGTATTCTGTTTCCTTCATGTTCCGATGCATTGTCAATATTATTCGGGCGCAGTTGCCAGTATCATTTTATACTTGTTACGGCGGGCAATGTTCATAATCTTTACCACTTCGTTTACCGGCACACTCTGGTCGGCATGAAGTGAAATAAAAATATCGTCGTTGCCTGTGCCAAACTTGTTGCGCAGAAAAGGCTCAATTTCGTTGAATGCTACTCTGTTCAGTTTATTATCGTCGTTGATGTAATATTTTATGTCTTTTGTGATCGAAATGGTCGTGATCGGCTTGGCAGATGTTTGATTGCTGCTTTGAGGCAGGAGCAGTTTCAACGCATTGGGCGCAATCAACGTTGACGTGACCATAAAGAATATCAGCAAAAGAAACACAATGTCGGTCATCGACGACATGCTGAATGCTGCATTTACTTTATTTCGTTTTTTTAATGCCATTGAAATTCAATTATACCGGTTCGTTCAACAGATCCATAAATTCAGAAGTGGTGGCTTCCATTTTGAATACCACTTTCTCTACGTTTGAAACCAGAATGTTGTAGGCAAAGTAAGCGATGATACCCACAATAAGACCGGCAACCGTGGTTACCATGGCCTGGTAAATACCGGTCGACAGCAAAGTAACATCAATGTTGTTTCCGGCATTCGACATGTCGTAAAAGGCCTGGATCATCCCCATAACCGTTCCGAGGAAACCGATCATGGGTGCACCCCCGGCAACCGAAGCAAGTACCGGAAGTCCTTTTTCCAGCTTGGAAATTTCCAGGTTACCAACGTTTTCGATGGCTGCGTTTACATCGGTTAGCGGACGGCCGATCCGGCTGATTCCTTTTTCCAGCATGCGCGATGCAGGATTGGCATTGCTGCGGCAAAGCGCAACGGCCGCGTCTATTTTTCCGGTTGAGATATAAACTTTGATCTTATCAAGCAGTCCCGAATCAAATTTCCCGGCTTTTTTGATGGCAAAATAGCGGTCGAAAAAGATATAAACCGCCACCACTGAAAGCGCCAGGATCGGTATCATAATCCAGCCGCCTTTCAATGCCAGATCAATAAACTTGGTGGAAATTCCTTCCGGTTCGGTAACAGCAGCTTCCACGCCTTGCGGAAGATCAGTCTGGATCATCAATAGATTCAACATATTTTCTTACTAATGTTTTACAATTCTTATCAATAGAAACGGGGTATAATCTTAATTATTATACCCCGCAAAAGTACGTAATATTTTAAATGCTTTCCGAGTCGCAATTGCTCATAAGAACGGAGTTATGAACAATCGGATTTTAATTCGCTACAATCCGAATTCGATGTAGTAGAAAGCAGCACCTGCCAGATAGCCTGCCAAAGCCAGCCACGATATTTTTTTCAGGTACCAAATGAAATCGATTCTTTCGAGTCCCATTGCAGCAACACCGGCTGCCGAACCAATGATCAACATACTGCCCCCGGTACCGGCAGTGTATGCCAGGAATTCCCAGAATGCACCATCCTGCACAAAGAAAGCATCGTAACCGGTTACTCCAAGCTCGTGTACTGGGTACATACCCATTGCGCCTGCTACCAAAGGCACGTTATCAACCACCGAAGAAAGTACCCCGATTGCCAGGTCGATCAGGAAGATATTTCCCAGTTGATCATCCAGGTACTTGGCCAGGATGTTCAGGTGACCCGCCGATTGCAGTGCGGCAACGGCTGAAAGTATACCGAGGAAGAACAGTACGGTTGGAACATCAACACAGCGCAAAATGGCTGTTACTTTTAGTTTGTTCTTAACTTCTTTGGGCTTGTCTTTGTGTTTAATTTCGCTAACCACCCACAAAACTCCCAACGAAAGCAACATGCCCATGTAAGGAGGAAGGTGGGTTACGGTTTTGAAAACCGGCACAAACAGTAAACCTCCAACTCCGAGAATCAGAAACAATATGCCTTCTCCTTTTGAAATATAATTTTCTTCTTCTACTTCAATGGTCGGGCGGGTTACATTGCCTTTCATGGTGAACGAAAGAATCGCCAGCGGAACCACCATGCAAACTAGACTGGGGAGAAATACGCCCATGATGATTTTTGCAGCGGTTATCTGCCCGCCAATCCAAAGCATAATTGTAGTTACATCACCGATGGGGGACCAGGTGCCACCCGCATTGGCGGCAAGTACCACCATACTGGCAAAAAACCAGCGGGTTTGCTTGTCGTCGATTAACTTACGCAACAGTGCTACCAAAACAATGGTAGTGGTTAAGTTATCGAGCAATGCAGACATGAAGAAAGTCAAAAAGCTGAGGATCCAGAGCAGTTTTACCTTGTTGGTAGTCTTGATCTTATCGGTGATAATCTTAAAACCTTCGTGCTGATCAACCATTTCAACAATGGTCATTGCACCCAATAAGAAGAACAAGATCTCGGATATCTCTCCCAAATGGTGAATGATTTCATAGTCAACAATAAATTCATGAACAGCATGAAGACCATGAACTTCGGGGTTTTCGGCAAGAAATGTACTCCAGGACGGGCTGAACCCGAGGTGAATAATGGATTCGCCACCAAGAATATAAGCCACCCAGCAAAGGGTGCCGATGATTAAGGCTGAAGCTGCTTTGTCAACCTTTAACGGATGTTCCAGAGCAATTGCCGTATAGCCCAGAACAAAGATCACAACCATTAATACAAACATAGTTTTGATTTTATGTGATTAAGTTTTGTCTTTCTTTTCAAGACCACAAAATTATTTTTTGATATGGATATTTAAAGGAATTTTGTCAGGAATTTATGAACCTTCCAACTAATAATCAGAAATATACTTGTTTCTGGCTTCCTTTTAGCCCACATTGCAGCCATTACGCCGTAAGGTGCTGATGTTTAGCCTTGTCGTTTTTTTAAATTTCGGCAGGGGGTACAACAGATTTTTTCCGTGAGAACGGGGCATGCTTATAATGCAGCGTG
>JBKDZK010000437.1:0-2982 GCA_047971205.1 Draconibacterium sp. | reverse complement strand
TTTTATACCGGAACCTTCGCAGAACTGGGACCCGAAGTTGTCAACCCCATTGGATGTGCCGACTGCCACGACAATGAAACCATGAACCTGACCATTACGCGCCCGGCCCTGGTGGAAGCCTTTGAAAGAATGGGACGAGATATTAAAAAAGTAAGTCACCAGGAAATGAGAAGCCTGGTTTGTGCACAATGCCACGTGGAATATTATTTCGACAAAAAGAAAGTGGACGGCGCGCAATACCTGACTTTCCCCTGGGACAACGGATTTTCTGCCGAAGCCATGGAAGAATACTATGATAATATTGAATTTAGCGACTGGACTCACTCACTGAGCAAAGCGCCCATGTTAAAAGCCCAGCACCCGGGTTATGAAACATACATGACCGGGATTCACGCCCAGCGCGGTGTTTCCTGCGCCGACTGTCACATGCCTTACAAAAGCGAAGGAGGCCAGAAATTCACCGATCATAAAATGCAGTCGCCGCTTAACAACATTTCCAACTCGTGCCAGGTGTGCCACCGCGAAGAAGCAGGCACCTTGCTGGCCAACGTGTATGAACGTCAGGACAAAATCCTCGAAAACAGGGATAAGCTGGAAGAACTGCTGGTACGTGCACATGTGGAAGCCAAAAAAGCATGGGACCTGGGCGCTACTGAAACCAACATGAAGGACATCCTGACAGGAATCAGGCACGCACAATGGCGCTGGGATTATGCAGCCGCCAGCCATGGCGCTTCTTTCCACTCGCCTGTAGAAATTGGTCGTGTTATTTCCACCGGAATTACCATTGCACAGGAAACCCGTATAAAACTGGCCCGTCTGCTTGCCGACCTGGACTTTAACCAGGAAGTTCCCTATCCTGACATTGCAACCAAAGCCAAAGCCCAGGAATTTATCGGACTTGATATGGCCAAACTCAATGCGGAAAAACAAGAGTTCCTGACCACCGTTGTTCCGGAATGGGAAAAACAGGCAGAAGAAAGAGAAAAAACATACGATCTGAAACCGGAACCCAAAAACTAACCAGCGATTAACTCCATAATCATGAAAAGGATAAAACTCATATTACTCATGATATTGAGCACGGTAGTGGCTCAACAATCAATGGCACAGTTCTCGTTAAGCGGCGAATTCAGACCCCGAACAGAATTGAGCCATGGCTATAAAACACTGGTTTTCGAAGACCAGGATGCATCAACGATCACCACGCAGCGCACCCGTTTGAATTTCGGATTCAAAAACGAATTCATCCAAACCGGCCTGGTTTTACAGGATGTAAGGCTATGGGGAAATCAGCCACAGTTGGTTTCCAACGAAGACTTTGCCACTTCGGTGCACGAAGCATGGGCGGAAGTATTTTTTACCCCGGAGTTCTCGCTTAAGGCCGGCCGTCAGGAACTGGTGTACGACGATCACCGGATTTTCGGCAATGTGGGTTGGGCCCAGCAGGCTCGCTCACACGATGTGGCTTTGTTCAAACTAAAAAAGGATTTTGAACTTCATTTTGGAATTGCCCACCACGAAAACGGGAACTTAACAAATAATATTTATGAAGGGCCCGATGCCTACAAAGACCTGCAGTTTGCCTGGTTTCACCAAAAATGGGAGGTGACGCAACTGAGCCTTTTGATGCTCAACAACGGAGTACCGGTAATGGAAAACGGAGATCAGAAAACCAAATACAGCCAAACGCTTGGCGGAAGAGCAACGACTACGCTTGAGCCGGTTAAGCTGGCGGCGAATCTCTACTACCAGGGAGGCAAACATGCTTCGGGAAAAGACATCAGCGCTCTGAACCTGCTGCTGGAAGCTTCACTCGAACGTTTTACCCTCGGATTTGAACATCTTTCAGGCACCTCGTACGACGATTCAAAATACAAAGCATTTACCCCGCTGTACGGAACCAATCACAAATTCAACGGTTTCATGGATTATTTCTATGTAAGTAATCACATCGGAAGTGTGGGTTTGAACGATGTTTACCTGAAATACGACTACAGTAACGATAAATGGGGATTTAACGCCCACCTGCATTATTTCGGGGCGGCCGCTGACCTTATGCAGGATTTTGACCGCTACCTCGGCACCGAACTGGATTTGGTAGGAACATGGAAAGTAAACCCTATGACAAAAATATCATTTGGATTATCGACGCTCTTTGCAGGTGACAGTTTAGAACTACTCAAAGGCGGAGACAGTTCCGCCTTTCAATGCTGGGGTTACCTGATGCTTTCAGTAACTCCGCGCTTTATTAACTAACTCACATCATGTTATTTTAATGAATATCCGTTTTGATACCTAAATGATTTTTAGCACGCTGATTTCGCAGAAAAGCGCGGATTACAGCAGCTTGTTCTCTGAAGAATCTGCGATAATTAGCGTAATCTGCGTGAACTTTTTCTTCTTAGGCAAAAAGCGGGTATTTATATTATTTTAAACCAGCTGTGGCTGGACAAAACAAGGGGGAGAAATAACGAACAAAGCGCCAACAGCTAGGTTTCCTAATAATTTATCACGCGAAGCACGCCAAGTTTTACAATAAGAATGCAAAATAGAAATGGGAAATCCGTATTCCGCGCCCTTTGCGCTTCCTTTGCCTCTTTGCGAGAACCTGATTTTATCAGCTATCAGGACACCTTGAAAATGTTCGCCGGTTACGAATCCGGAACAAAATTTTGCTGTTCTGAACATTCTCCCTTGATTTTCATTCTTTAAACATTGGCTGAAGAAACAGGCAGCCCAACAAAACCCGAGTGGCCATGAAACGAACCCGCGTAATAAAATTATTCAAGAAACTTCACCGGTGGCCCGCTGTGGTCATCGCTTTTATTGCTGTTCTTTTTGCCATTTCAGGGATTGTAATGAACCACCGGGGCGTGTTTTCGGGCATCGATGTTTCGCGCAATATTTTGCCTGCCAATTACACCTACAGCAACTGGAACCAGTCGGCAGTAAGAGGATCCGTGGAACTTGACTCATCGG
>JBKDZK010000436.1:0-3410 GCA_047971205.1 Draconibacterium sp. | reverse complement strand
GCTCGTGCGCCGCATAACCTTTTACCGTATTCACCAGGTTCGGAATTAAGTCGGCACGACGCTGGTAAACGTTTTCCACCTGTGCCCACTGAGAGGTCACCTGTTCGTCCAGGTTAACCATTGTATTATAACCACAACCCGAAAATAAAAATGCACTTACAACAGCAAGTAGAACAATTTTAATACGCTTCATTTTTTCTTTCATTTAAAGTATGCCTGCAAATATTTTCAAAAAGTGCAAAAAATCATCGGTCTTTTCGGGGAAAGACCATATTTTGCCGCTGTATTTCGAATTTAATAAGATAAAACGGCCGAATCATGGAAAATTCAGCATTCAAAGCGGCGATCCTCGAAGGAATTCCCGGTGAATTGCCCCTCCCCCAACCTTACGACACGAACATTAATCACGCCCCCCGAAGAAAAGATATTTTATCGGCCAACGAGAAAAAACTGGCTCTGAAAAACGCATTGCGTTATTTCCCGCAGAAATTTCATGCGGTGCTGGCCCCCGAGTTTTTAAACGAGCTGGAGCTTTTCGGACGTATTTACATGTACCGTTTCCGGCCCGGGTACGAAATGTATGCGCACCCGATTGACGAATACCCGGCCCGCTCGAAACAGGCGGCTTCGATTATGCTGATGATCCAGAATAACCTGGACAAGGCCGTGGCACAGCACCCGCACGAGCTGATCACCTATGGCGGTAACGGAGCCGTGTTTCAGAACTGGGCGCAGTACCTGCTTACCATGAAATACCTGGCCGAAATGACCGACGAACAAACCCTGGTGATGTACTCTGGACACCCGATGGGCGTGTTTCCTTCGCATAAGAACGCACCGCGTGTTGTGGTGACCAACGGAATGGTGATCCCGAATTATTCGGGGCGCGACGATTACGAACGGATGAATGCACTGGGCGTTTCGCAATACGGGCAAATGACCGCCGGTTCGTATATGTACATTGGGCCGCAGGGAATTGTACACGGCACTACCATTACGGTAATGAATGCGGCACGCCTTCACTCGCCGGGCGATGCTGCCGGGAAAATATTTATCACCAGCGGCCTGGGCGGTATGTCGGGCGCACAACCCAAAGCCGGGGTAATTGCAGGCATGGTTTGCGTGGTGGCCGAAATCAACCCCAAAGCCGTGGAAGTACGCCACAGCCAGGGATGGATAGACGAAGTTTACACCGACCTGGACGAACTGCTGGCCCGCATGAAAACGGCCCGCGAAAACAAAGAAGCTGTTTCGCTGGCTTACCAGGGAAATGTGATCGACCTGTGGGAAAAACTGGCCGAAGAGAATTTCCCGGTTGAACTGGGCTCTGACCAGACTTCGTTGCACAACCCTTTTGCCGGTGGCTACTACCCTGCCGGGCTTACCCTTGAGGAATCGAACCAAATGATGGCGGAGCAACCCGAACTGTTCCGTGAAAAAGTATACGAATCGCTGCGCAGGCATGTGGCGGCGGTGAATAAAATGACTGCCAACGGCATGTATTTCTGGGATTACGGAAATGCGTTCCTGCTCGAAGCCAGTCGCGCCGGGGCAGCTGTTACCGACGAAAAAGGAGGCTTTATTTATCCTTCGTATGTGCAGGACATTATGGGCCCGCTGTTTTTTGACTACGGCTTTGGACCTTTCCGCTGGGTGTGTACTTCCGGCGATCCAAAAGACCTGAAAACAAGCGACCGGATTGCTGCCGAAGTACTGCAAAAGCTGGCAGCCGAGTCGCCCGAAGAGATTACGCGCCAGATGGAAGACAACATCCACTGGATTCGCGAAGCCGGACGCAACAAAATGGTAGTGGGCTCGCAGGCGCGTATTCTGTATGCCGACTGCACGGGGCGCACCCAAATTGCCAAAGCTTTTAACGATGCCATCCGCGACGGACGTATTTCGGCGCCGGTAGTGCTGGGGCGCGACCACCACGATGTATCGGGAACCGACTCGCCTTACCGCGAAACCTCGAACATTTACGACGGCTCATCGTTTACGGCCGATATGGCGGTGCAAAACTTTGTGGGCGATGCTTTCCGCGGCGCCACCTGGGTATCGCTGCACAATGGTGGCGGCGTTGGTTGGGGCGAAGTCATCAACGGTGGCTTTGGAATGTGTATCGACGGCACTCCTGAAGCCGAAGAGCGGCTGAAAATGATGCTGCACTGGGACGTGAACAACGGTATTTCGCGTCGCAGCTGGGCACGCAACAAACCCGCCCGTTTTGCCATTGAGCAGGCCATGAAGGAAAATCCGCAGCTAAAGGTCACCCTGCCCGAAGAAGCGAACGATGACTTGCTGGACAGTTTGTTTTAAACGACAAAGAAGATTCTGTCTAAAAAATCGAAGTAGGCACTAACGAAACTTACCATTTAAGTAATTACAAGATAGCCTCCTGTTAAGTTTTGGAACCGTCCTGTAGACCCGCCGCGTGTCCTGTAGGCTGTGGAGCCTCCCTGTAGCAATTTTGCTCCTTCCTGTTAAACAGGACACGAAAAAAAGCTACTCGATTCTCAAAAAAATGCAACAGGATGAAAAAAAAAACTTACAGGACGCCCAAAAATCGAACTGGAAGCCGAAAAAATGTAACAGGATGCTGAAAAACAATAAACAACATGAAAACACTGGTACTGGGAGCAAGTGGCGCAACAGGCAGGCAAGTGGCGGAACAACTCTTACGAAGAGGCCATGAAGTAAAACTGGTGGCACGTCCGCTGGCCAGCCTTCCTGAAAGCTGGAACACCAACCACCAGGTCTCCATCATCAGGGCTGGTATTTCCGAAGTTTCTGTGGATGAGTTGGTGAAAATAGCAACCGAAAATGAATACCAATTCCGACAACCTGGAAGTTAGAATGTATCCTTCTATCCGGGATTTGTTTTTAATTTTTAGTGCAGAATGTCCAACCTAGAATTCCCAATATCCAATTTTCCGGATTTTGTTGGATATTATACATTCAAAATTGAGAATTGGATATTTTTTAAAATTGACTTTTAGAAAAGGAGAACCTACTCAAACATCAGTTCGTAGGGCCGGGCAATGGCTTCCTGTAATTCACTCACTCCCACATAACGGCTTTTGCGAATGTATTCGCGGCCGTCAAAAAACACCAGAATAGTGGGTGCCGTAAACACCTGGTTTTGGGCCGCCACTTCGGGCAATACTTCTGATTTTATGTACGCCCGTTTAATTTGAGGAAATTCAGCACTTACCATAGCCTCCACCTTTGGTTTGAGCACTTTGCAAACACTGCATGCTTCGGTAGAAAAATAAGCGAGCAGGGCCGTTTCTTGCTTTAGTTGATTGAATTCGTCGAGCGATTTTACTTCGGTGAACATGATCAGTAATTTCCGATGCTTAACATTACCAGCGTACAGGCTTCCACAGCCTCAATATCGTTTTCCTCCA
>JBKDZK010000435.1:0-2645 GCA_047971205.1 Draconibacterium sp. | reverse complement strand
ACATACAAAACATATTTTTATGTTCACAGACATAGTCGTAATTTGTTGCCTGGCTCACCCAAAGTGAGCTCCGATTTGTGCAACGGAACTAAACACTTATGCCCTACCGTTGTTAGTTTTTTGAGCAATTCGAAAAATGTAATTTATGTCGCAACTGGAAATCCTGAAAAAAGAACTGGGGAAACCGTATTTCGATCTTGAATTTTTATTGCACTGCCTGAAAGAAGTGCTGGAAGAAAACCGCGAAACCGAACTTTCCGGGTCCATCCCCTGGCTTTGCGAAAACGAACATTACGACGATGTACGTTTTACCCGCAAGCATTTTCATTTGTTTTCCATCGCTTTCCAGCTGTTAAACCTGGTGGAAACCAACGGCGCTGTTCAGAACCGCCGCAAAACAGAGGAAGAGAAGTCACTCTCGGCCATTAACGGATTGTGGGCCAACAGCCTCGAGTTGCTAAAAAAGAACGCGGTTGCGGAAGAGCAGATATTGGAAACATTCTCTGAAATAGAGGTGCAACCCGTGCTTACCGCACATCCCACAGAAGCCAAGCGCCCCGTCGTGCTGAAAAAATACCGGGAGCTGTACCTGCTGTTGGTAAACCGCGAAAACTCGATGTACAATTCGTTTGAACGCGAAGAAAACCGCAACGAGATCAAACGCGTGATCAACGCCATCTGGCACATCGATGAGTTTTACATGGAAAAACCCAACGTGGAAACCGAGCTCGAAAACGTGATCCATTATTTCACCAATGTTTTCCCTGAAATCGTATCCATCAACAACCGGCGCTTAGTGCAGGCCTGGGAATACGCAGGCTTTGATCCGCACAAGCTGGTGGACAACAACGTATTTCCGCAAATTCGCTTTGGAACCTGGATTGGCGGCGACCGCGACGGACATCCTTTTGTTACGGCTGACGTTACCCGTCATACCCTGCAAAAACTACGGATGAATTCGTTTCTTATTTTAAAAAATGAATTGACTACATTGGGCGAAGATCTGAGCTTTTACTTCCGGATAAATCAATTGCCAGGTGGCATTTCAGAACGCTTAAAAGAATTGATTGCTGAAAATTCAGATGAATTAAAACCGATTGTGGCGCACAACCGCAAGGAAGCTTTCAAGCTGTACGTTAGTTTGCTGATTGCCAAACTTCCGGTAAAAATCGGGCGAGAACAGTCCTTCGAATTGCTGGACACCCCCGAAAGTTACAGCAACTCCAAACAGTTGATCCGGGATCTTGAAATCCTGAAAGACGGCTTGTACCAACTCGGAAAAGATTCGCTGGTACATAGTTCCGTGTACCACACCATTCAACTGGTAAAAACCTTTGGCTTTCACATGGCCGAACTGGATGTTCGCCAAAACAGCGCTTATTACGAAAAGGCACTGAACCAGATTGTGGACGAGTCGCACTTGTCGAGCATTGATTTTGACAAGGGAAAATCGAAGATCATTCGTTCGGAGCTGGAGTCGAACAGGCCTTTTATCCGCGACTGGAGTCACCTGCCCACTGAGACTAAAAGTGTGCTCGACTGCTTTGCAGTTCTTCAGCAGCATTACTCAAAATATTCGGGTGCTGCCCTGGGCTCGCTCATTATCAGCATGACCCGCAACCTCGACGATCTGATGACGGTTTACATTCTTGCAAGGGAAGCCGGATTGACGCATTTCGACAAAACCCCCATCTTGAAACTGCACGTCGTTCCCTTGTTTGAAACCATTGACGATCTGAAATCAAGTCCAAAAATTCTGGAAGAATACCTTCTTCAGCCGGTGGTACAAAACAGCCTGGAATACCAGCGAATTGCGCGTGGCCGGAAACGCCGGATTCAGGAAGTGATGATCGGTTACAGCGACAGCAACAAGGACGGAGGAATTCTGGCAAGTACCTGGTACCTTTACAAGGCCCAGAAAGAACTGACCGAAGTAGCCAATAAATTCGACATCGATTTAAAATTTTTCCACGGAAAAGGAGGATCGATCAGTCGCGGTGCCGGCCCGGTTCACTGGTTTTTCAGGAGTCTGCCCAACGGTACGCTTTCAGGCAAAATAAAGATGACCGAACAAGGCGAAACCATCGAAAAGAAATACGCCAACAACTGGCTGCTAAACAAAAAATTAAAGGAAGACTGGGGCTTTGATGGCTTTGTTATTTCCGACGCCGGAGCTACCGGGGGCGCGAATGTACTGCATTTTACGGCAAAGAATTATACTGAGAGCACCGAGCAGGCGATAGAAAACGGGCTCGATGTTATTTTTCAGACTTCGTACCACCATTACCCGCTTTTTTGGGAAGCCTTTGAAAAAGGAATGATCGACGAGAAAGCGATCGACGAGGCTGTTCGCCGGGTGCTTCGGGCCAAATTCAAACTTGGTTTGTTTGAAAATCCTTACATCGATGTGGAGGAAGCCGATCAGTTTAACGGTACCAAAGAACACCGCGAACTGGCAAAAGTGGCAGCACAGAAATCCATCGTTTTACTAAAAAATAAAAACGAAACACTTCCGCTTAGTAGAAATATTCAGTCAGTACCTTCTTCTTCACTTTTTACGATTGAAAACGGAAAGAAAACCAACGGACTGACAGGCGAATATTTTAACAACAGTGAATTAAACGGAGAACCTGCGCTGACCAGAA
>JBKDZK010000434.1:0-2383 GCA_047971205.1 Draconibacterium sp. | reverse complement strand
GAAGTCCGTAAACCGACGAAGCACGAAAAGTTCCTTTTACCAAAATATCCTCGAGCGTAATTTTTTGAGTTTCCTGAGCTTGCAGTCCAAACGACACTGCAAACAAAAGCGCAATAAACAGAAAATGTCTCATCTTGTTTTCATTAATATTTATGACTTCGGACAAAAATAGCAAATGTTAATGAAGCCAAAAGGACAATGTAAAAATTAACACATCGGGTTTTAAATGTCACCGTAAACAAAATGCCACCCGGAAATTCATCCGGACGGCATTTGTACCTAAGTCGGTCGAGTTATGAAATTAATCTGGATTTCACTTAAAAATATACTTCTGAAAACTTCATTTAACAGAGCCGGTTCTGTCGCCTGGAAAAAAGCTTTTGACTCGCATGTAATTTTCAGAAGCACAAATAACGCAATAATTTTCTCTCGCAAGTATTATTCTGATATTAAAATTCTTCGTGACAAATCCTTTGAAAGGTTAAAATATTAAAGGATTCATTATCTTTGCCCCACTTTTTTAAGGAGCATTAGTAAGTTAAAACTGTTCTTATCCTTGTCTATTCTGAAAGCAGCATAGCTGTGGTAATTGGAAGAACGAACATCTTGTGAGAACCGAAAACAAACATAAAATGATTAAAATAACACTACCGGACAACAGTGTGCGCGAATTTGATGCGGCAGTTACCGGAATGGAAGTAGCAGAATCCATTTCACCGAGGCTGGCAAAAGACGTATTGTCGGTTTCAGTTGACGGTGTGGTTTGGGACCTCACCAGAAAAATTGATCACGATGCTAAAATAAAACTGCACACGTGGGATGACCGGGAAGGAAAAGATACGTTCTGGCATTCGTCGGCTCACCTGATGGCTGAGGCGATCGAATCATTTTATCCGGGAACCAAGTTTGGGATAGGCCCAACCGTTGATACCGGTTTTTACTACGATGTTGATCTGCCGGAAGGAAAGACGATTTCGGATAAAGACCTGGAGAAGATCGAAAAGAAAATGCTGGAACTGGCCCGTCAGAAAAATGACATAGTTCGTTCTGATATTTCGAAGAACGATGCGATGAACCTGTTCACCGAAAAAGACGACGAGCTAAAACAGGAACTGATCAGCGAACTGGAGGACGGAACCATTACCTTGTACAACCAGGGGAATTTCACGGATCTTTGCCGTGGCCCACATCTCCCGAATACCAGCTATATAAAAGCCATTAAGTTAACCGCGATTGCCGGTGCCTACTGGCGTGGCAACGAGCACAATAAAATGCTAACCCGTATTTACGGGGTTACTTTTCCGAAGCAGAAAATGCTGGATGAGTATTTGGTGATGATGGAAGAGGCCAAAAAACGTGACCACCGCAAAATCGGAAAAGAAATGCAACTGTTCACTTTCTCTGAGAATGTAGGGCAGGGGCTTCCGTTGTGGCTTCCGAAAGGCGCCCAGTTACGCGAGCAACTGGAAACCTTCCTGAAAAAGGTGCAAAAGAAATATGGTTACGAACAGGTAATCACTCCCCATATTGGCGATGTGAAACTGTACAAAACTTCCGGGCACTTCCAGAAATACGGAAAAGATTCGTTTCAACCAATCACAACTCCGGCCGAAGGAGAAGAGTATTTGCTGAAACCGATGAACTGTCCGCACCACTGCGAGATATACAAAGCCTGGCCACGTTCGTACAAGGATCTTCCGGTGCGTATGGCAGAATTCGGTACCGTTTACCGCTACGAAATGAGTGGTGAATTGCACGGATTGACACGTGTACGTGGCTTTACTCAGGATGACGCCCACCTTTTCTGTCGCCCCGACCAGGTAAAAGATGAGTTCAAAAAGGTAATCGATATTATTTTTATCATTTTCAAGGCTTTGAGTTTTGAAAATTATACAGCTCAGATTTCACTGCGTGATCCGGAGAAACCGGAAAAATACATCGGATCGCCGGAGAACTGGGACAAAGCAGAACAGGCCATTATTGAAGCTTGCGAAGAAAAAGGATTAAATACCGTAACCGAATTGGGAGAAGCTGCTTTCTACGGCCCAAAGCTTGATTTCATGATCAAAGATGCGTTGGGAAGAAGCTGGCAGTTGGGAACTGTTCAGGTAGATTACAACCTGCCCGAACGTTTTGAGCTGGAATATATCGGAGCAGACGACAAACGTCACCGCCCGGTAATGATCCACCGCGCACCGTTTGGATCGATGGAACGCTTTGTGGCTGTGCTTATTGAACATACCGCCGGTAAGTTCCCTTTATGGCTGACACCGGAACAGGTAGTTGTTCTGCCAATCAGTGAAAAGTATAACGATTATGCTAAAAAAGTTTCAGAAGTTCTAAATATTTCCGATATTCGCACCGTCGTTGACGACCGTAACGA
>JBKDZK010000433.1:0-3581 GCA_047971205.1 Draconibacterium sp. | reverse complement strand
AAGCATCCTGCACAACTTCTTCGGATTCTTCTTTGACTTTTAAGTATCCGTACACAAAGCCAAACAAACGCCCCCCATAAACAGCAAAAAGTTTATCAAACGCATTGGAATCGCCTTCACGAAGCGATTGCACCAAGTTTCGAACGTCCTTTTCAGTTTGATTTTCCGATTGCAACAAATGTTTAAAGAAAATCAAATATAAGTTACTTTTGGAAAAACAAATACCATCAAAGCGAAACTATCACATTCTTTTTACTAAACACTTTCCGTTTTCTTTTCTCTCATATGTAATCAAACTATCTTTCGACACAAAGCATTCCTCTTCGATCTTAAGGAAATTAAATCAAACTCAAATTCATCGCATTTCTCGCTTAACTATATGTCTTTTTTCTATTTTTGTTAGCATGCAATGTATTTACAGGTCAAATTGGGGTTATGCCTTTTTCGGGGCATTGTTTTTCCTGCTATTTCCGTTCCATTCAACCGCGAAAAACAGCCTGGAGGAATATGTATTTCTTTCCACTGAAACCAACGGAAACATAAAGCAGGATTTGCTTGACGGATACCGTGCCTTTATTCTTTCTCCGGGTGCTTCAACCACCCATCTTTTTAGCGAGGCGAATGAATTTTTGGAGAATAACAACCAAGAAATTCTTACTTTCATTGCTACGCAGGACTTCGCTGAATCTTTTCAAAAACCCGGATTTGACAGTATCACCCGTTTTGTGGCCATCTCCGGTGAACAAACCCTGGAAAACATCCCGGATTGCCTGGCAAAAAACAAAAGGCTTTTTGTTTTCACTCCTCAAGCAACAGCATTCTCCTATTCGTTGGAAGAACTTGCCTGCACCTACAGGGTTCCTCTTGGGTTTCCGGCCGAGACACGGTCTGGTTTTAAAGGAAAACCTGAAAATGACCTGGTTGTTTTTTACCTCGACGCGGCTTTAAAAAACCTGCCCGATTCATTAAAACAACATCCGGAGAAAACGCCGCAGCTTTTTAACGAGCGAACCGGGAAACTACCCAACTTTTTTGTTACGCGGCACAAAGAGATTTTTGACCTTTACCATCAGCATTTCTCAAAACAAAAGTGGTACACTGCCAATGTAATTTTTGACAACCAACCGATAGAAGGAATTACATGGAAAGAATTGCCCCAGTTGGAATCGTTTGGGAAGATACACACCACGCAAACCGAACTGAGCCCGTACAAGGATGGTTATCATTTTTCACCCGACGTGTTCACGTTTAACAGTTTCACCTCCGAAAGCACGAAGATATTTTACGCCCGCCAAAAGGATCTGAAAGACGGAATGGTTTTGATGCTTCCCTTTGAGCAGAATGTTGACAATGCGGTGGCAACCAATACCGAAATTCCGTACAGCAACATCGAGTACCGGAAGGACTCGTTGCGGGGATGGTGTGCCGTCTTTAACGGAAAAGACAATTACATTGACTACGACACCGACATTGAACTCAACGATAATTTTACGGTAAGTGCCTGGATAAAACCTACCGACATAAACGGAAACCGAAGCATAATCGGGAAAGGGAAAGCGCTATCAGTAAAATTCAGGGACGGAAACCTGCTTTTTACTTCCCCCGGAATTAAAGACCACGTGATTGATTCGGCCGTTGTAAAGATCAACGAGTGGCAGCAAATAACCTTTGTGATCTCGATTGGCAAAACCGTGCGCTTCTTTAAAAACGGCGAGTTGGTGGGGATTGACACTGCCGCCAACATCCGCTCAACGGAATATTCGCTTTTAATTGGCACCAACCTGTGGGATGAATCTTTCCACGGGATGATGGACGACCTGACGATTTGGGACCGCGCCCTGAGCGATGTTGAGGTGGAGCGCCTGTATGAACAGGGAGTAAAAAAAGATACCAAGCCCGCAAGCTTTTCCTGGCTCTGGCTTTTGCCTTTAGCGGTTCTACTGGCTGGCTTCATGGTTCTTCTCCTTCGGAAAAGGAAACACAGAAATTCGCAGCGGGCAAACAATACCCGGAAAACCATTCTTTCGCTAAAAGAAAAGCGCAAAAACACCGGCCCATCCATCCAGTTTTTTGGTGGTTTTAAAATTATTAACCGCGATGGAGAAGACCTGACTTCCCGCTTTTCCACCCGAAGAAAACAGTTATTTGTTTTGGTGCTAATTGCCACTTTACGCGAAAACGGGCTTAGCTCAAAACAGCTCACCAACCATCTTTGGGCGGGCTACCCGGCCGAGAGTGCGAAAAACAACCGGGGCACCCAGGTACAGCGCATCCGCGAGATCATCGAACAAAACAGCGGCATCAACATCGAATACAACAACCGGAAATGGGTAATTACCCTCGACGACGATGTGTATTGCGACCTGGCCGATTATTTCCTGCTTATCGAACAGTTTAAACAAAGCATTAAAACCGGCATTCACTCCGGGCTTCTGAACAAGATTCTCCTGATCATAGAAAAAGGAGCGCTGCTTCCGCACATGGACGACGTGTGGCTTGACGATTTCAAAAGCAAAATTTCGGATGAGCTGCTCGAAACGTTGCTGCCACTTTATTTGGATGAAACCTTTATGCAGAACCACGAGGCCGTGCTTCGCCTGTCGCAGGCGCTGCTGATTTTTGATCCCTTAAACGAAACCATTCTCAGCTATAAAATAAAAGCGCTGCTAAAACTGGGGAAAAATACACAGGCGCACGAATCGTTGGAGCACTTCGAAAAGTACTACCAGCAGTGCTATGCGCAACCTTTTGGCAAAACAATTTCTGAATTGCTGGAGATCTCGTAGGCGCTCCTGACGGCATCATTTCCGTTTCGCGTCATCCTTCTGAATTTTGGATTCCCGGCCAATTTTTGTCCGAATTTCTTCGCTGTTACCCCTAATATTACCCTATATTGTAACCTGAGGTAAGTTATACTTGCAATTTAATTCACTAAGCTGCAATTTTTAATACCAAAAAGCTATATGAGTAAAAATCAAACTACAAACAGAAGAAAGTTCTTAAAAAGCGCTCTTATGGTTGGTGCCGGATTTACGATTATCCCGCGCCACGCGCTTGGAGGAAACGGATTCCTCGCTCCGTCCGACCAGTTAACAAAAGCCATCATTGGAGTTGGCGGAATGGGTCGCGGACATATTCCTTACGAAGGGACCCGCGTAGTTGCTATTTGCGATGTTGATACCGAACATTTGGCACTGGCACGTAACATGATCGATTACAAAGTGAAAGAATTTAGCGATTTCAGGGAAGTTTGCCAACTCCCCGAAGTTGACATCGTTCACATTGCCACTCCACCGCACTGGCACGGAATTATGGCTGTTGAAGCTGCAAAGGCCGGAAAAGATATCTGGTGCGAAAAACCCATGACCCGTACCATCGGCGAAGGCAAAAAAGTAGTGGAAGCAGTAAATGCCCACGGCCGTATGTTCCGCCTGAATACCTGGTTTCGTTTTAAAGATAATTTCTACGGTTTGGGTACCGACGTTAAACCTTTGAAGAAAGTAATCGACAGCGGAATTTTAGGCTGGCCGCTGAAAGTAACCGTAAGCGGAATTACCGGTTACAACTGGAAATTTTTCTGG
>JBKDZK010000432.1:0-8817 GCA_047971205.1 Draconibacterium sp. | reverse complement strand
CACTTTGGATAATTCTGGCACTTCTTTTTCCTTTTGCCGTAATTGCTTGGAGTTCGATCCTCTCTTCTTCAGTTAAGGTTACATGGTATTTCTTCATTGTTTTTTTGACAAAGATAATCATTTACCACAATTATTATGATTGACATGACACTAGTATCTTCATAATTAATTAATGCTAAAATGCTTGAATGTGTTAATAATTCAGTATCTCAATATGTAAGCTAATTGGTCATAAAATAGCCGTAGGCTTTAGCTTATTCAATTTGTGCTGAATCGCGGTTGTTTTGGTATTCTTTCCGTTTTATTACCTTATTGCAAGTGTATTATTTGCAGTTGTTTTCAGTATTTTGGCATTTATGCATTTCCGCATTTCTTCTATTACTGATTAAACACAAACGAGACGATGTTGGCTCCCATTTGAAGTGCTTTCTCGCGGAGTTCGGGCGGGTCGTTGTGTACGGCTTCGTCTTCCCAGCCATCGCCCAGGTCGCATTCGTAGGTATACAAACAAACGAGGCGGTCTTCAATAAAAATTCCAAAGGCCTGCGCAGGTTTACCATCGTGTTCATGGATTTTGGGAATTCCGTTGGGAAAATCAAATTTCTGGTGAAAAACCGGATGCGAAGGTGGTAATTCAACCAACTCCTTTTCGGGGAACACTTTTTTCATCTCGCGGCGAAAATATTCATCCATTCCGTAATTATCATCAGCATACAAAAAGCCACCGCCTTCGAGGTAGTGGCGCAGGTTTGTGGCATCGCTTTCCGAGAAAATAATGTTGCCGTGCCCGGTTAAGCCTACAAACGGAAAATTAAAAATTTCGGGGCTGCCCACTTCAATGGTAGATGGTTCGGTTTGAATGTTGGTGTTTATCGTGCGGTTGCAATATTCGATCAGGTTCGGGAGTGCAGTCGGATCAGAATACCAGTCGCCACCTCCGTTGTATTTCAGCAAAGCGATTTTTACACTGCTGTTTTGCGCATTTACAGCCGCTGCCAGAAAAATTATCCAAATTACCAGTTGAAACCGCATGTCTTAAATTTTCCGAAAAATACAACACGAATCTGAAACCTAAAACTATTCCTTCAATTTTTAAAAGATGTGGAGAGGTGTTTCTTGTGCCTCTACCCATCAGTTACAAAGTTCCTGAACGATGAATAAATCGTAGTGTTTTTGGGAATAAGGATAATCCCAGCAACCCATTCGGTGATACAAATTGCCGCCGAAACCTTTCTTGTAAATATGAATTCCGTGCAAAGGATGGCTTTGGTTGATGTTGGGAGCCGAGCCAAACATATCGTACTCGGAACAGCCCCAGTTCTTCGCCATTTTTATGGACTCCCACTGCAGGGCATGGCTGGCCATAATGTTTTGCTTATTGGTGGCTGAGGCTCCGTAAAGATAGATGCCGCGCTTGTGCGACAGCGCTAAAAACATAGAGGCCATGTATTCTCCTTTCCAGGCGGCCATTAGCATTTTTACCTTCACCCCTTTTTTGCTGTTGTCCTGTTTTTTAAGGATGCTCAGAAAATACTGTTCGTTTTGCAAAGGCAGGTTGTGCCGAACCGCTGTATCGTAATACAAACGGTACCATTCGCCGATGTGTTCGACGCCGTATTCCTGAATTCTGATGCCCTGGTTCAGCGCCCGTTTTACGTTGTAACGGGTGTTGTAACGCATGTTCGACAAAAGCGTATCTTCCTGCTGGGTGAGATCCAGAAAAAACGTATTCTTGGGGAGAATGTCGCTCGGGCTTTTTTTCAGTTTCCAGTTGATGGTTTTATAATTTACCCTGAACTCCTGCACCTGCTCATCGGGCGGCCCGGTCCAGTTTCCCTGGGCATCAAAATAATCGTCATCGGCCGACCACTGGTTTTGCCAGGCCAGGTCGTAGCGGATGAAAATACAGTTGTGCGGAAGGTAAGGCTTGATGGTTTCCGACAGTTGTTCCAGGAAAACACCCTGGTTTTCGAACTCCGGCTCCAGTTCCGGACCGTATGGAACATAGGCAAAGCAATGGGTGGCATCAATGTATTTGATGAGCACCAAAAGATCATCGCTCTCACTTCCCAGCACATCGCCATGGCTGAAAAGCGTATCCTTTGATACTGAAATTTCAAATCCTTTGGGTTGAAAGCCTTGCTTATCCTTTAATCTTCCCCAGAAAGGTGTTTGAGAGAGAATGTTGCTTGGTTTAATCTCCTCAATATCCTTTTGAACAATCGTACAATCCATCTCCAAAATTTTGGGCAAAGCTATCCAATATACAGGGGAATAAAAATTTAACTGCCAAAACACCGGGTATTTCAGCATTGGTCACATACTGCTAACATTGCCCCAAAGGAGGTGGCAGAATTCGGATAGAAAGAGGATTTATGGGGCTATTTTTTCAGGAATTTCGTTAACGGAGTGATGAATTGATCAAAGCTTTCAATGTGCGGCAGATGACCAATATTCGGAATCTCTACTAATTCAGAGTGGGGGATGGCTGCCTGTGTTTTTTTGCCAAGTTCGTCGTACAATCCCATTTTTTTCCTGACTTCTTCCGAAACCAGTCCTTTTCCCAGTGCCGTCCGGTCACGGGTTCCGATAATCAGCAGCGTAGGCACCTGCACTTGCAGAAATTCGTACAATACCGGTTGCGTAAAAATCATATCGTAGGTTAGCGCCGCATTCCAGGCAATACGCGGGTAATCCGAATTTAATGTCCATCCGGCCAAAAGATTTACCCATTCATCGTAATCCGGGCTCCATTTTCCGTCGTAATAACTTGCCCGCTGGTAATCTTTTATTTGCTGATAGCTTTTTTTGAGCTCGTTTTCGTACCACCATTCCACCGGTTTGTAAGGGGCAACCAGTTTCCAGTCTTCCAGCCCGATTGGGTTTTCAAGAATCAGTTTCTCGGTTGTTTCCGGAAACATCAACGCAAACCGGGTGGCCAGCATTCCGCCCATGGAGTGCCCCAAAACGGCGGTTTTTGGAACTTTAAGATAATCCAGCAGCATTTTTGTATTGATTGTCAGTTGCTGAAATGTATAATGAAAATGCTCGGGTTTCGACGATTTCCCAAAGCCAACCTGGTCGGGCACAATCACCCTGAAACCTTCTTTTGTCAAAGCTTCGATCGTGGTTTTCCAGTAAGCCCCGTTAAAATTTTTCCCATGAAGAAGCACGATGTTTTTTCCGTTGTAGTTGTCGGGTTTAACATCCATGTAAGCCATTTTCAGGTTTTGCAATTGCACATTTATCCGAAGGTATTCAACCGGATACGGGTAGTCATAATTTGTCAGCTCCAGGTCGAGCCATTTTAGCTGGTTCGATTGAGCAGATGCCGCTGCCTGAACAAAAATAAATAGAATAAAAGCAGCCATCATTCTTGTTGTCTTCATGGTATTTTCTGTTTTAATCTTTCTGAAACGAAATTCTTTCGTTCAATGTTCAGGCTTGCGGCTTTATACGTTGGCCAGGTTTACGATGTGGCAGGCCACCACACCGGCGGTTTCGGTGCGCAGCCGGGCTTTTCCGAGCGAAATTTCTGTGAAGCCTTCAGCTTTGGCCTGTTCTACTTCTTCGGGGCTGAAATCACCCTCGGGGCCAATTAGTAACAAAACGTCTTCTCCCTTTGAAACTTGTTTCTGTAAATGTGGTTTTTCTCCGTCGTTACAGTGGGCAATGTATTTTTCTCCCTGAAAATCAGCGCTGATCAAATCTTCAAAACGGGTGAGTTCGTTGAGCTTCGGAAGGTATGCTTTTACCGATTGCTTCATAGCTGAAACAAGGATTTTTTCCAGCCGCTCGGGTTTGATAATTTTTCGTTCTGAATGCGCCGAAAGCAAGGGAGTAATCGTATCAATGCCTATTTCAGTGCATTTCTCCAGACACCATTCAAATCGGTCGATGTTTTTGGTCGGGGCAATGGCCAGGTGCAGGCTAAAGTCGCGCTTTTCAAATTCTTTATGGGTTTCCAGAATCGAAAGGCTACAGCTTTTGGGGTGGGCATCCAGTATTTCAGCCCGATAAAAACCACCCTTCCCGTCCACAATCTGTATTTGGTCGCCGCTGATTAATCGCAGTACTTTTACCGCATGTTTCGATTCATCGGCATCGAGTGTGACTGTGTTTCCTGTTATTTCCGGGATGTAAAAAAGCTGCATTTTGTTTCGATTTCTGATTTATACAAAAGTAATCAAATCATGCTTATTGCTTACTTTTACCGGCATTCGACCTTCTGTCCGCCGGATTTATTTTCCAGTTAACCAAACTTCAATTGTGTAAAAACCTGTGATTGCCAATGTTTAGTGGTTTATTCATTTTCCCTGACCGACTTTTCTTCGAATTTGAAAACCTTGTAAAGGTAAGCAACCGACGGAAGGATAATTATAACACCTACCACGAGTGCGATCAGCAAATACAACTGAACTTTGTAGGGTGCCCCGGCATTTTGCAGGGTGATATCCGGTGCGTCTTTGATGTTTACAATAATCGGAAACTGTATGGCAAACCAACCGATCACGATCATGGTGGTTTGAAAACCCCCGATCAGCCGAAGCATCAAACGATTCGGGTTGTTCAGGTATTTCCACAAAAAAGGCAGGGCGAGTGTTGCCAGCACAATGGCTGCGATACTTACCGGCGACTGAATAAATTCCATCAGCAAAGGATGGCCTTCGAGTTCGGCGGTGATAAAAACCAAGGCTCCGGTGAGTACCAATCCCAACAGCAGGCGTTTGGTCACTTTGGCAAAATACCGCACGTATTCTTGGTCTTTTATTTCGCTTACGGTAAAAATGCCGGCCAGAAATGCAAACAGCAAAACCAGGAACAAGCCCATGCTCATCGAAAAGAGATTCAGCCAGGGATGAATGTACACCTGGAAGAAGCCTTCGCGGTAATCGACAGTAATTTCGCCCAGAATAATTCCGCCCAGCGTAACACCTAAAAAGAAGGTAGTAACAAGACTGGAATACTGAAAGATGGCGGAATAGATTTTCATCGGGCGCTTCTCATCGATGTCGTAATGCCTGAAAGTAAAAGCCGATCCGCGCATGATGATGCCCAGCAGCACCAGCAAAACCGGAATATGCAAAGCCGTCAGAACCGTGGAGTAAACCGTTGGAAAACCAACAAAAAGGATTACCACCACCAGGATCAGCCACATGTGGTTGGCCTCCCAAACCGGGGCGATCGCTTTGGTGACAATTTTGGCCGCTTTGCCGCGGGTAAATAATTCAAGAACTCCACCTCCAAAATCGGCCCCTCCGAGCAGCACGTACAAAAAGAGGCTGATAACCATTATCAGGAAATTTATTTCAACCATTGGACATGTATTTAGCTTGTAACACTTTGATTTGCCTGCTTAAGAGCCAGATAACCACAAAGCTCAGGATGAGGTAAACCACTGATATGGTATAAAAAGTATATTGGATTCCCGGCATGGGTGTAAGAGAGTCTTTTGTTTTCATAATGCCGTAGATGATCCAGGGCTGACGGCCCACTTCGGTAACAATCCAGCCGGCTTCTACGGCAATGAAGCCCAGAGGCGTGGCAATAAACAACATTCTCAGCCACCATTCCTTTTCCAGCCAGTGTTTGTATTTGAAGGTAGCGGCCAGAAAAATTGCCGCAATCAGCATCAGAAACATGCCGATGCCCACCATAATCTGAAACGAATAATGCGTGATCGGAATGGGTGGCCATTCATCTTTCGGGAATTGGTCCAAACCTTTTACCTCGGCATTGAAATCGCCATGTGCCAGAAAACTCAGGAAGCCCGGAAGTTTGATGGCGTATTTTACGGTTTCATTTTCAACATCGGGTATTCCTCCAATAATGAGCGGCGCGCGTTCCTGGGTTTCGAAATGAGATTCAAAAGCAGCCAGCTTGGCGGGTTGCAGTTTGGCCACATTCTTTGCTGCCAGGTCGCCACTTATGGGCTGCAGAATAGCTGCCGCCGAAGCAAAAGTCAAAGCAATGGTAATGGCTTTTGCGTGAATCTCCAGTTTGTTTTTCAAATACAGAATTGCGTGTACACCTGCTACAGCAAAGCCGGTGGCAGAGAAGGCTGCAATGGTCATGTGGTGAGCCTGCGAGAACCAGGCTTTGTTAAACATTGCTTTTACCGGGTCGATATTGTAGGCTTGTCCGTCTATCCAGTCAAAGCCGGAAGGAGCATTCATCCAGCCATTGGCCGCCACCACAAAAATTCCCGAAAGTACCCCGGCAATTCCTACTATCAGACCAGTGTAAAGGTGTACCCATTTATTCAGTCGTTTCCATCCGTAAAGAAACAAGCCCAGTGCAATGGCTTCCACAAAAAATGCGGTTCCTTCCCACGAGAAAGGCATTCCGAAAATGGGGCCGGCGTGTTCCATAAAGCCGGGCCAAAGCATGCCCAGTTCAAACGATAAAACGGTACCCGAAACGGCACCAACGGCAAAGAAAATTGCCACTCCTTTCGACCAGGCCTTGGCCAGATCGAGATAAACCGGGTTGTTGGTTCGCAGCCATTTCCATTCGGCCACAAACATAAACCAGGGCATCACCATGCCAATACAGGCAAAAATGATATGAAATCCAAGCGAAACCCCCATTTGCATGCGGGCAGCCATAAATGCATCCATGTTGTAGTATTAATTGTTGTTAACTGTTTTCACATTCATCAACATTTTAAATACGTTTCGGTTTGATGAAACACAAAAAGTTAACATCCTGCAAGGATAGGAGAGGATGCAATGTTTTGATATTTTGGGAATTAAGAGGCATTGGAGAACGGCCGAAAAGAATCAGATTTAACGTTGAACGTATTCCGTTAGTTGAGTTTAAGTTTTGCTGTGAAGCTGTATTGCTGTACCTTGTAAGCGCTTAGCGGATTTAGCCGCTTAGCGCTTAATATGTGCAAATGACAGCGAGAAGCGAACTCTCGATGTTTTCGGGATAAGACGTTGATACCGCATAAAATACTCACTACTTTCAAAGGTATTTTATTTTAACATCCGCGGAACCAAATGAAAAGCCAGCGAGCCGGTACGTGCATTTACCTCTTTCCAGTCGTCCACTTCGAAATTGATTCCGACGGTAGAAGTGGTGGGCATGTCGCCGTGAAACGACTGCAACAGGTTGGCCACGTAGTAATAAAATCCCGGGTTATGCCCGAAAAAGAAAACCGTGTCTGCATTTTCGGGCAATTCCCGGATAAGGTCGACAAACTCACCGGTTGTAAGTCCATCGTAAATATCTTCCACTTCCTGAATTTTATTTTGGCTGAAGCCCAGGTTGTCAGCAAAAATACGCGCGGTTTTAAGCGCTCTTTTGGCCGGGCTCGATATCATCAGGTCGGGTGCAACTTTTCGCTGGTTTAATTCGGAACTTACCAGTGCCGCATCGCTTTTGCCCCGATCCTGAAGGTCGCGGTTGAAATCGTCGTCGTAACCGTACGGTACGGCTTTTCCGTGTCGAACTATCACTACCTGTTTCATTTTGCTATTTTAAGATGGAAGTTTTACGTAAAAACCGGTGGCGCGGTTCGCTTACACTCTTAAAAACTTGTGTAAACATCAATCTCAGCCCCGGCAAGTTCTACTACTTTGGGGACAATTCCGGTAAAATGAGGCGTGCTGTTGTGGAAATCCACGGCTTCCTGGTCTTTCCATTTTTCAATTAAACAATAGATGTTGGCGTTTTTAACGTCTTTATGCAAGATGTATTCAACGCACCCGGCTTCCGCTCTCGACGCTTCTCCCAATTCGTTAATCAATTTCAGGAACTCTGTTTCTTTTCCCTGCTTTACCGTAAATTTGGCTACTATTGAAATCATGCTTATTATTTTTGGTTATTTGATTTTGGTTCAAACAAATTTAACTTAATTTATCGCAATAGAAAATACAGACATGAGGCGCATCGGACTTTTATCAGACACACACGGATTTATTCACGAGCGGATTTTTACTTTTTTTGAAAAGGTGGACGAGATCTGGCATGCTGGCGATATTGGCAACATTGAAACTGCCGACCGGCTGGCAGCCTTCAAACCCTTAAAAGCCGTTTACGGTAACATCGACGGGCAGGATGTTCGGATTGTTCACCCCATGTATCAGCGCTTTAAATGCGAGCAGGTGGATGTTTGGATGACGCACATTGGTGGTTACCCGGGGCGCTACGAGCGCTATGTAAAACCGGATATTTTTACCAATCCACCCGATCTGTTTATCTGCGGGCATTCGCACATTCTGAAAGTGATTTACGATCAGAAATATAATTTCCTGCACATAAACCCAGGAGCTGCCGGTAACAAAGGCTTCCACAAAGTATGCACTGCCGTGCGTTTTATTATCGACGGAAAGGAAATACGCGACCTGGAAGTTTGGCAAATTCCACGAGACGAAGTGGCTCCTATTTTTTAAATGAATAGGCTACCCAGTTGTTTTTTTCTTTGAACCCGGCATCTTGCAAGCCCAGGCTCTCAGCTTTTGTTTTGATGGCTGGAATATCCTCTTTGTAAAAACCACTCATGATCAGGATTCCGCCGTTATTCAGAACGTGGTTGTAGGCAGGCAGGTCGTTGAGCAAGACATTGCGCTGGATATTGGCAAAAATCACATCGTAAGAATCGTCGTTCAGCAGTTTGGCATCGCCCAGCTTAACATCGAGGTTTTGGATGTTGTTGAGTTTGGCATTTCCCTGGCTTCCCTCGTACGACCATTTGTCGATATCGATGGCTGTGATTTTATCCGCGCCTTTCATCGAAGCCATAATACCGAGTATTCCTGTTCCGCACCCCATATCAAGCACCGATTTTCCTGCCATGTCGTTCTGAAGGAT
>JBKDZK010000431.1:0-10894 GCA_047971205.1 Draconibacterium sp. | reverse complement strand
TTTACTCTTTTGTTAAGCTGTGTTGCTGTGTTGCTGTTTCGCTGTTTTTGTGGCTGGTTGTTGAGGGCTTATTGCCACTGTTTTTCTGAAAATCTTTTAAAAATCAATAATGAAATGTAGTTGTAATATTCAAACTCACCCTGATCCTTCAGCTGACGGATCGTCCCTCTCTACGCGTAGAGAGGGAGAAGAGGGAGAGTAAGTTAAGTTGGGATCTAATTGTACTTTCATTTTTGTCGATGATTGGCTTGAGTCATGATTGTTTTTATTTTCGGAGTATCTTCTTTTGAAAACCCGGGCGATTTTCGGGCAGAGTGATTTTCCAAAATTCTTCTACCTTTACTAACGGATAAACCAACAAAATCAAAAAGAATATGAACTCAATCAAGAAATGTGGCGTATTATCGATGGTAGTTTTGTCGATGGTATTGACTGCCTGTACGTCTAAACCTAAGGCGCAGAAATCGGAAGAAACAAAGTCGGCCGAAAACTGGATACAGTTGTTTAACGGAAAAGACCTCAACGACTGGGATATTAAGTTCAAGGGGGAAGAGCTGGGAGTGAATTACAACAATACTTTCAGGGTGGAAGACGGATTACTTCGCGTTTCGTATGATAACTGGGACGAGTGGAATGGCAAATTTGGCCATATTTTTTACAAAGGAGAATTTTCGCACTATAAACTCCGGGTTAAGTATCGTTTTGTGGGCGACCAGATAAAAGGTGGTCCCGGTTGGGCATATCGGAACAACGGGTTGATGCTACACGGGCAAAGTGCCGAATCGATGGAACTGGACCAGGATTTTCCGACTTCGATTGAAGTGCAGCTGCTGGGAGGAAACGGAACAGACGACCGCCCTACGCTGAATGTTTGCACGCCGGGAACAAACATTGTAATGGACGGGCTTCTTACTGAACAACATTGCATGAGTTCGGATTCAAAGACCTTTCACGGCGATCAGTGGGTTACGGTTGAAGTAGAGGTTCACGGAGGCGATGTAATACGGCATTTGATCGATGGCAAAGAGGTGCTGTCGTACGAAAAACCACAGTACGATCCGAAAGATAAATACGCGCAAACACTGATTCCGGAAAACGGTGATCTCATCATAACCAAAGGAACGATCTCTTTGCAGGCCGAAAGCGGACCGACTGATTTCCGGAAAGTGGAATTGCTGGTGCTCGAATAATAGTAAGATAAAATACAAACAGGAAGCCGGTTTCGTCAGGAGCCGGCTTTTTCTTTTATTGCCCTCCGGTTGGCATAGTTAAGCGACAGCAAGGACAAGGCGATGATGGCCATTCCGGTTAATGAAACCGCATCGGGCTTTTCGTTTTCGATGATGAGCCAGCTAAGCGCTGCGCCTGAAACCGGAATGAGAAATTTCCAGACATTCAGCAATGAAACTTTTACGCCCGGACGTTTTAACAGTGAGTTCCAGATGGTAAAAGCAGCGGCTGATAAAAAGCTAAGCCAGGCCAGCGCGTACCAGTATTTGGGTGGGAAGGGACCTAAATGAATACCTTCTACCGGAACCGATACCACCGATAGCAATATTCCGCCAATCATTAATGAAGTGGAGCTTATTACGGCAGGCGATATTCCTTGCGAATATTTGGAAACAAGTACGTTGGAGTAGCCGGCAACCAGGTTGTTGACCAATAGCAACGCAATGCCAAGCCATTCGAGGGTGTCTTTCATTTCCACGCCGGAGCGGCCAAGGGTGATCACTGCAATTCCTGCCACCCCAATCAAAATACTGCCTGTTTTAAGTGGCGTCATTTTATCGTTGTGAAAGGAAAAATGAGCCACCAATGCAATAAACATGGGTTGCGAGCCAATGATCATGGCGGCAAGTGAGCTTGGAAGCAGGTTTATACCGCTGTAAAACAGGGAATACTGAATAAAAGTCTGTATCAGTGAAAGCTTGAGGATGAATTTTAGGTTTGCTTTTAGTTCGGCAAAATACCGTGCAGGTTTTCCAAAGTACAGGAAAATGAGTATTCCGGAGATAAAAAAACGTACGCCGGCAAATTGCAGCGGAGTGTGGTAGGTAAGCCCGATTTTAACCTCCACAAAAGCTGTTGACCAAAGCCAGCAAGCTATAATGGCGAGAAAAGTGGTGCTTTTTATAATATTTTTCATACGGTTTTCTGAAGCGCAAAGATTAGAAAATTAACAGAATAAAAGAGGTTATGTTTAAAATTAGAACACAATGTAGAAATATTCTATAAAACGAACGGCTGCCTTTTGAAAATGGGTGGGTTCGTGCCTGAAATCTTTTTTTACACTTTTAAAAAAATTTAAATTGGCACCTCAAATTACAGATATGGCAAAAAGAATCATCAACAATTACGCAGAATTTGAAGCCCTTCTCGGTGAGGTTATCGGGGTTTCGGATTATGTTCAGATTACCCAGGAACAAATCGATAAGTTTGCAGACGCAACCATGGACCATCAGTGGATTCATACCGACCCGGAACGCGCAGCCAAAGAATCGCCTTTTGGGAGTACCATCGCGCATGGTTATTTGTCGCTTTCGATGCTAACTTATTTGTGGTACAATGTGGTAGATGTTCGCAACGTGAAAATGATTGTGAATTACGGTATTGAGAGTCTTCGTTTTCAGTCGCCTGTGAAGGTGAACGACCGGATTCGGGCTACTGTTTCGCTGAACGACATTAAAAACCTAAGAGGGATTGCCCGGGTGCAGGTAAAAATTGTGGTGGATATTGAAGGAGAGAAGAAGCCTGCTTACGATGCGTTGGTGAATTTCCTGTATCATTTTGAGTAAAAAGTATGGAGAAGTGAGATTTGAGTAATGAGATTCTTTTCTAAATACTCAAATCTCATTACTCTTAATCTTGTCTAGTAAACCCTCGCACGAATCTTCCAACAAGTCTAAAACCAGTTCAAAACCATCGGCTCCCCCGTAATACGGGTCGGGTACTTCGTTGTAATCAAATACCTGGCTGAAATCGGTCATTTTGTAAATTTTGCCCAAATCAGCTGTGCCGTTAGCCATTCTTTTCAGGTTCTCGATGTTGCTGTCGTCCATCCCAATAATCATATCGAAATAGTCGAAATCGGTTTTCGGGTCGAACTTGCGGCTGAGGCTGGTTAAATTAAAGCCACGTTTGATGGCGTGTGACTGCATTCTCCGGTCGGCAGGCTCGCCGGCATGCCAGCCCGAAGTTCCGGCTGAATCTACTATAAAATCAGCTGATACTCCTTCTTTTTTGATAACACCGTTGAAAACAGCCTCGGCACTGGGCGACCGGCAAATGTTACCAAGGCAAACAAATAATATCTTTTTCTTTTCCATAATTTATTAGCTACAAGCTGCAAGTTACAAGACACAAGCTGCAAGACACAAGCTGCAAGTTGAACTACTGATAACTGCGACTGAACACTGAACACTGAATACTATTCCTCCGAGTTCCATATTTCGTAGGCACGGCGGGCTTGGCCCAGTAACATGTCGTACCCGTTTTTCACAGTGGCGCCTTTTTCTTTTCCTTTGGCCATAAACTGCGTTACTTCCGGATTGTAAACCAGGTCGAAAAGCAAATGTTGGTCCGTGATAAACTCGTACGGAATATTGGGGAAGGTTTCCACTTTTGGGTAGGTTCCCAGCGGAGTGGCGTTAATGATGAGCATGCGTTCCTGCATCATTTTTTCGTCGATATCTTCGTAGCGAATTTCCTTTTCCTTCAACTCTTCAATAGACGCAGAGACGTATTCGATGCCCAGTTTCGTCAGCACATATTTCAACGCCTTGGAAGCTCCTCCCGTGCCCAGGATCAGCGCTTTTTGGTGGTGTGCTTTCAGCAATGGCGACAGTGAAGTCTCAAAACCATAGGTGTCGGTGTTAAAACCTTTCAGGTGTACCGAATCGCCGTTTCTAGTTACTTTGATGGTATTTACTGCCCCGATTTCGCGGGCCGAGTCGTTCAAATCATCGAGGTACGGAATTACCTGCTCTTTGTACGGAATGGTTACGTTGAACCCGATCACTTCCGGATTGCTTTTTACCACCTCCGGAAATTTGGTGATGCTATCGATCTCAAAATTATCGTAAGTAGAGTCTATCTTTTCGGTTTCAAACTTTTCTGTAAAAAAACGTTTTGAAAAAGAATGGGTGAGCGGGTATCCGAGTAATCCGTATTTCTTCATATTATTAGTATTGAGTCGTGAGTATCCAGTATCTAGTATCCAGCATCCGGTTTTACTTTTTTAGCTTGTTTCCGATGCCTTCCACAACAAAAATGAGTACAAAGCCAACTACTGCCAGTGCAATGGCACCCAGCATCCAGGCTTCGTGTCCGGTAAGTTGTTCGTAGGTTCCCGGAAGGATGTTTCTTTCGGCAATGGGTTTGAGTTCGCCGTGGCGGTCGATGATTGTTTCGGTTACTTCCTTCCACGGCCAAACCTTGTTAAGCGAACCCACCATAAAACCTGCCAGCATGGCGATGGTCAGGTTGTGGTATTTTTTCAGCAGCCACGAAAGTACGTTCGAGAACGAAATAATACCGATGGCTGCACCCGCCATAAATGTTAGGAGTACGGCAATGTTCATATCGCTAACGGCACCAAGGATAAATTTATACATGCCCAGTAAAACCAGGATGAAACTACCGGAAATTCCAGGTAGGATCATCGCGCAAATGGCGATCATGCCCGAGACAAAAACAAACCAGTAGGCCGTGTTGGCTTCGGCAGGGCTGATAACCGTTATGCCAAAAGCAACCGCTATTCCAATCAGTCCGGAAATAATGGTGCCTGCATTCCATGTTTTTATGGCACGTGCCACATAAATGGCGGAGGCTACAATCAGACCAAAAAAGAAGGACCAAACAAGAATGGGGTAGTGTGTAAGCAAATACTCGAGTCCTTTTGCGAGCGAAAAAATGCTGATCCCGATTCCTGCCACCACGCTCACCAGGAAAGTGCCGTTAATGGCTTTCCAGAATTCGGCGAACTGGCCGGTGAAAAACAGTTTCACTGCTTTCAGGTTGATCGATTTTATCGAGTTGATAAGCTCTTCGTAAATTCCGGTGATAAAAGCGATGGTTCCGCCCGAAACACCCGGCACCACATCGGCGGCGCCCATGCCCATTCCTTTGAGCACTAAAAGGAGGTAATCTTTTGTTGATCTGTTCATATTAAAACATGATTATTGGAAATTGAACATTGGCATTTCATTATTCAGCAATGAATAATCCGTATTCGATGCTCAATTTTAATGAGGTGCCAAAATACAAAATATAGGGTACATGGAAAGAGAAAGGCGCTATTTTTCTCCTTTTCTGAATTCGTCCACCACTTTTTTCAGGCGTTTGCTTTTTAACGACTTCGGATAAATATCAAACAGGTAGTTGATGTTGCCAAAATCCTGCTTCATAGCCACCTTTAGCCAGTCAAAAGCTTCTTTCTGGTTTTTATCTTCGAGTAGCAGTGCAACCAGGCGGTATTTCAGCATGGAATCGTCGTTCTTTTCGATCGCTTTTTTTATTACTTCGATCGCCTGTTCTTTCTCGTCCTCTTTGCGGTAAAGTTCTGCCCAGGTCAGCCAAATCTCCGTATTTTCAGAATCGATCTTAGCCCCTTGTTTGAAAGCTTTCAGGGCTTCCGGAGCTTTTTCAGCATCGGTGTAAACCTTGCCAAGAGTGAGCCAGTATTCCGAGTTTTCCTTGTCGAGTTTTATGGCTTTGCGGATAAAAACAACGGCCTCGTCAAACTTTTGCTCGATCCACATAATCAACCCGATGCCAAACCACGCCGTATCGTTTTCGGGATTTATGTTAACCGCTTTCTGGTAGTGGTATTCCGATTTCAGGCTGTTGTCGAGGTTGAGCCAGCATTCGCCAATGTAACAATAGGCATCGTCGTTATCGGGTTCGAGTTCGAGGTATTCCTCGTATTTTGCAATGGCCTCTTCAAAGCGGCCGGCATTGGCCAGCGCGTTTCCGATATTGAAAAGCGCCATGTTGAAATTCTCGTTAATCGCCAGTACATACTCATAAGCCTCAATGGCTTTGTCGTGCATGTCGGCTTTGTTGAACACAATTCCCAGGTTAAACCAGGCGGTGTAGTTGTAAATATCGTTATCGATAAAACGGTTGTAGTACTCAATGCTGCTTTCGTAATCGCCCAGTTGGTCGCTGAAAAAAGCAAGGTCGTACAGAACCATGTCGTTGTTCGGGTTGTATTTCAGCGCTTCCTCAAAATAAGAAATCGCTTTCTTCATCTCGCCAACTTGGATATAAGCCGATGCAATGTGATACAAGATCTCGTCTTCTTCACCGTCGGCAAATTTTACGGCTTTTTTGAATGACTTCTGGGCTTTGATTTCATTTCCCATAATCAACCAGGCCGAACCTTTCAGTAAATGAACATCCGGGTTGTTGGTTTCCACCTGTTCAGCGAAGTCGAGGTACTGGTGAGCCAGGTTGTATTTTCCTTTGCTGATCAGTATCTGGGCATATTTCAGCTGAAGCGGAATTGCATTGGGATGTATCTGAATGCCTTGCTGGATAGCTATTTCCGAAGAGTTAATATCGCCTTCTTCCATTAGCTGCTCCGCAATTCCTTCGAATTCCGATACATCAAAATATTTTTTTCTTCCTGAAACAAGTGAGCTTTTAAATCGCTTAACAGCCTCACTCATATCTTCTTCCCTGTAATTATCTCTTTCCTCGTTCATTGCCCCAAATGAGTTCGCGAAATTAATAATTAAGCCGTAAACACAAAAACAGAATTAGAGATGTTGTTCGCGCAACAAATCGTTCACTGTTTTTACGGGATTAAAAGTCTCTACCGGCACTTCCACAAACAATGTGTTCCAATTGCTCATGGCGCCGTTCCACAGCCCTGGGAGTTCCTGAGCCTTCAGTTCTTTTCCGTCTTTTGATTTTTGGGAAATAAAACCGGTTTCAGGATCGGTATATTTTCTTAGATCGTATTTTTCTCCTTTGTAATTTTTGACTGCGCAAACCAAATCAACCGGATTGAAATGTGTCGCGTTTTTGGCAATGCTTTGCTGCTGCACACTCTCCGGGTCGATCTGCGAACTTTCCACTACCTGCAGCGACACGGTTCCGTCCTGGTTCATCGCCCAGAATGGCCCTCCGCCGGGTTCGCCTTCGTTACGCACCATTCCGCACACACGCAGCGGGCGGTTTACCTTTTCTTTCAGGTAATGATACAATTCGTCTTTTTCGGTGTAATACTGGTTCGATGCCGGCTTGGTATTCAAGGTGTTTTCCAGGAAATTGGCCACTTCGGCCAGAAAACCGCTCTGCAGGGCCACCGGATGCTTTTCATTCAGCTCTTTCTGGTAAATAAACAGTTTCTGCTGATGTTTTAGCAACACGCCCGCCAATGCTTTTTTGTAATCGACCGTTGCCTGTTTTAGGCGGTCGGGTACCACATTGTCGATGTTTTTGATGAAAATTATATCTGCGTTAAGATCGTTCAGGTTCTCGATAAGCGCACCGTGCCCTGCCGGACGGAAAAGCAAACTGTCGTCCGGATTTCGGAACGGTTCGTTGGTCAGATCAACCGCAATGGTGTCGGTTGCCGGTTTTTGCTGACTAAACGTAATATTGAAGTTTACTCCGAGTTCTTCTTCGTATTTTCCTTTAACCTCGTCCAGTAACGCTTCAAAGCCTTCCTGGTGCTCGGGCGAAACCGTAAAATGTATTTTTACCGTACCTGACGAGTCGCAGGCGTATTTGGCACCTTCAGCCAAATGTTCTTCAAACGGCGTTCTGGCTCCAGTTTCGTAGGTATGGAACTTTAACAGCCCTTTTGGTTTTGAACCGTAATCCATTCCCTTGCCCGAAAGCAGGTATTCAACCTTGTTGGTGGCATTCAGCTCTGCTCCGTCGGCCTCAATGGCCGCTGTTAAATCTTTGGCAAACGCAAATTTATCCAGTCCTTCGAGGTATTGATTTACATCTTTGTTTTTACTGATGACTTCTTCTTCCGAAGTTGTAGCAAAGGCTTCCAAACCTTCAAAAAGCGCTTTAAACATACGGCTGGCTGCGCCCGAAGCAGGCACAAATTTCAGCGGTTTGATACCGCCGGCCACTTTCTCGTCGTATAAGGCGATTCGTTTTGTCAGGTTTTCCGGGTTAAGCCGGATAATGCCGTTGTCTACTGAAGCAGCTTCCCGGATGGGTAAATAAGGAAAGCCTTTTTTGAAATTTTCGATTTGCGTCAGAACAGTATGTAATTCACTCCCACGTTGCCTGATCTGTTTTTTATCCTTTTCTGAGAACATAATCTGTCAATTATCTGAAAATAAAAATAGGTATAAGAAACCTGAATCGAAACGGATTTGCGGGAAGAATGCTTTAAAGTTTTCAAGACCTGTTGATAAGTTTCTGCCTATAGACAGGTCCTTCCGAATTTTGTCTACTTTTGCGCCATCAATTAACTGCCAATGGGTGAAACAGTTTATAGTTGGGGACACGGACGCAGGTACAACGATTTTCCTACGTATTTCAGAGCGCTTTTTTCGGAGCGGGTGCAAAAGGTTTCGATCGATGCCGGCTTTACCTGTCCGAATCGTGATGGATCAAAAGGAAAGGGTGGATGTACGTATTGTAATAACAAAACTTTCAAGCCTACGTATTGCAACCTGGAAAACAGCGTCAGCAGCCAGGTGCAGAAAGGTATTGATTTCTTTGCCCGGAAATACGAGGCGATGAAGTTTTTGGCCTATTTTCAGGCTTACACCAACACTTACGCGCCGCTCGACGATTTAAAACGTTTGTACGAAGAGGCGCTGGAACATCCAAAAATTATTGGGTTGGTTATCTCCACCCGGCCCGATGCGGTTTCGAATGAGTTGCTGGATTACCTGGTCGAATTGAGCCGGAAAGTGTACGTGATGGTAGAGTTTGGGCTGGAATCGCACCTCGACCGCACCTTGGAAAGCATTAACCGCGGACATAGTTTTTCTGAATCGGTGTGGGCGCTGGAAGAAACGGCTAAACGTGGCATTAACAACTGTGCACACATGATTGTCGGTCTTCCGGGCGAGAGCCGCGAAGAGCTGCTTGACCAGGCGCGGACTGTGTCGCAGTTACCGGTGAAGAACCTGAAATTGCACCAGCTTCAAATTCATCACGGTACTATTTTGGAGCGGCAATACAGCGAAAATCCCGAACGGTTTCAGCTTTATACAGCCGAAGAATACATCGAACTGGTGGTAGATTACCTGGAGTTACTCAATCCTGCAATCATCGTGGAGCGATTTATCAGCCAGGCACCGCCCGATATGCTGATCGCACCCAAATGGGGGCTCAGGAACTTCGAATTTGTAGCCAAAGTGGAAAAACGCCTTGCCGAACGAAATACCTGGCAGGGGAGGTTGTTTAAAAATTAGTATTCCTTCTGGTTTTCTTTAGCAGAATGAGATTAGAATACGATATTTTCTGTTTGTTTATATTCTGTGTAAAGGGTACAAACAGAAAAATCTACCTGTTCCCTTTAGTACGAAAGGTAAAAACAGGTAGATTTCTCAGCTGTAGTAAAGTAGAATTAGTCAATTTTATTTTTTGCCGTCCGGTCGTCAATTACCATCAAGCGATATTTGTGTCCGTCCATCACCACCCGGTGAGCTTCAATGCGCAGGTGCTTGGTTTTTACCTGGTTGTTGATTACAAAATCGCGGATCAGCTCTACATCCGACAAATTAGAACCCGACAACAGGTTGCGAAACTGGCAGTGTTTGCACAGATCTTCATGCGGATCAAGCAGTTTTTCACGTTGCGTGCATCCCATAATCTGGCAAAATTCATGATCCAGAATGTCGCTTTTGCTGCTTTCTGCCAGTACCGAAAACGATTTGTTGTAGTACTTCACCTTGAAATCATGGTCGGTCAGAAAGATAGCATGAGGATGGTGTTCAATGAGTTGGTTTAACAAGCCGTTGGCTTCGTCCACTTTTAAAAATTCTAGTCGCATGGCGTTTTGGTTTTAAGTTTATACAAGCCTTTGCTTTCCTGAACCTCCACTGCTAAAGGCATATTTAATTTAAGCATTATTCGCGTAAAATTCAATCAAAGATGTCCAACAAAATAAAAACAGGTGAACGGTTATGAATCAACCGAGCCAAATACCCTTCTCAGCAGGTTGGTAACCCGGGCTGCCGGGTCTTGGCGAATCTGTTTTTCTTCGTCTGCGATTTTGAGAAAAAGGCCGTCGAGAGCTTTGGAAGTCAGGTGATCTTCCAATTGGGTGTTCACCGGTTTTAAGCCTGCAATTTTTCCGGCCACACTGTTGGCCACGGTGTTCCATTTTCCGGTAAGGCTGTCCCAGCTTTCTTTGGTAGAAATGCCTCCCACCAGTTCCTTTTTCACCGAGCTTTTGATTTTTGGCTGGTAGAGCGCAAAAAGCTGGTCGTAAGTAGTCTTGTGAAGGTATTGAGTGGCAGCGTTGTTTTGCCCTTTTAAAATGCCCACTGCATCCGAAATGGTCATGCTTTTAATGCTGTTTACAAAAATGGGCGCGGCTTCTTTGGCGGCGTCTTCCGCAGCACGGTTGATGGTCAGCAGTACGTCCTGAACCAGTTTGTCGCCGCCCGGAATTTTATTAAGGTTGTCGACAATTACATCGGCTTCGGGCGGAAGCATGATTTTCACCAGCTCATCTTTGTAATATCCGTCGGTTTTTCCGAGTAATTGTGCCGATTTGTTGGTGCCGGTAACCAGTGCCTCTTTCAGACCCGCCACAATTTCATTTTGCGTAAGCGGTGCATTGGCATCAAGTGTTTGCTGCGCCAGTTGGGTTAATTCAGCACAGCCTGTCAGTAAAATCAATAAAAGGGGTAAGAGTTTTTTACGAATCATTTTCTTGTGTTTTACAGCGTGTTATTTATTA
>JBKDZK010000430.1:0-4163 GCA_047971205.1 Draconibacterium sp. | reverse complement strand
GCGGAATCATTAAAAAGGAGAAATTAAAAGATATTCGGGTGGCCGACTTTGTGGCCAACCTGAATGTGGAGAACGGGAACCTGCTGTTAAAACCATTCAAAACCAAAGTGATTGGACAGGAAACTACGGTTGCGGGTACTTTGAACGTGGAGAACCTGATTGATCTGAGGTTGGACTTCAATGTGGAGCGTGAGGCTTTTGGCCCGAATATTCAGAAAATACTGGCCGTGATCCCCGGAAATGAGAAGATCAAAATGCTTCCGGCAGGAGTGGTTATCAACGGTCCGGTGGGGAATCCAAAGGTAAGTCCCGATCTTTCGAAAACGACCAAAGCTGTGGCCGATGCCACCAAAGACGATATGAAGAACTCGCTGGACAAATTGGGGAAGGGCATTCTTAAGTTATTTGAAAAATAATTGAAGCTTCGTTCGTCAAACCGATTAATAAATTTCTGAAACCGCCGAGAATATAGAAAAATGTGTAATTTCGGGTTTTATTAGAACTACAGCAGTCTTCAGATTCATTACCTATGCAAAGAAAAGTAGTCGTTATAACCGGGGCTTCTTCCGGAATTGGAAAAGCGCTGGCTGAGAAATTTGCCGAAAAAGGCTTTAATCTTGTTTTGGCTGCCCGACGAATTGACCGTCTCGAAGCTCTCAAAGAAAAGCTTAGTAAGGTTGATGTTTTACCCGTAAAAACGGATGTTACTTTGCCGGAAGACTGCAAAAATCTGATTGATCAGGCGGTAAGTAAGTTTGGAAAAATCGATGTTCTTATTAACAATGCAGGCATATCAATGCGCGCAATCTTTGAGGATGTTGAACTGGACGTTTTGCATCGGCTGATGAATGTCAACTACTGGGGAACGGTTTACTGCACCAAATATGCCCTGCCACACATATTAAAACAAAAAGGCTCCATCGTTGGAGTTATCTCCACCGGAGGATACATTGGTTTACCGGGCCGTACCGGTTATTCGGCGTCCAAGTTTGCGGTTCGCGGATTTTTGGATACCGTCAGAATTGAATACCTGCGTTCGGGCTTGCATGTTTTGGTGGCTGCACCTGGCTTTACTGCTTCCGAAATCAGAAAAACAGCGTTGGTGAGTGATGGTCGTGAGCAGGGAGAAACACCTAGAAACGAGAACCGAATGATGTCGGCCGAAAGATGTGCCAGTATTATGTACCGTGCCATTAAGAACCGGCGGCGGAAAATGATCATTTCGCTGTGGGATGGAAAGGTGGTCGTACTGATGGCCAAACTGTGGGCGTGGCTGGTTGACCAGATTATTTACCAGGTATTTAAGAACGAACCCGATTCTCCACTAAAATAATTTCCGAAGTAAAAGAGGTTTTTATTGCATCATGGTTTTGACCATGTAAACAACTACAAAAAGAATGATGGCAATACCGGCAATGCGGTTGAACCATAGCAGGATTTTCAGGCTGAAACGGCTTCGGAACAAATCAATGATCCAGGTAAGCCCAAACCACCACAAAAGGCATCCCATGGTAACTCCCAGCAGGACAAAAAATGCCTCACCCAGATTTTTATGTGATAATACTATTCCAAAACCTGAAAACATTGCCACGTGCAACAGCATAATGTGAGGATTGGAGATCCCGACCGCAAAGGTACCGGCCATGTGTTTTAGGGGATTTCCCTTCTTCTTGAGCTTTTTTACAGATTGCCTTTCCGGGTGCGAAAAAAATATAAATATTCCCAGCAGGATCAGGATAAGGGCACCAGCCAGCTTCACCCAAAGTTCGTGCTGCTGAATGATCCCAATGATAAGCGCCATGCCAAAACCGGCAAAAGCAGCGTAGACCGTGTCGGAGAGGGCAGCCCCCAGCCCGGACTAGAAGCCGGTGGTACGGCCGTGGTTCAGGGTGCGCTGAATTACCAGAATCCCGATAGGACCCAGCGGTGCCGACGCCAGCACTCCGATAATTATTCCTTCCAGCCAAAATTTTAGCAACATCGCGCAAAGATACATCAATGTTTTTAAACAAAAAGTTATACACTGCATAACAAATGAGAAACTTATACAATAAATATTTGGCAATATTGTCAGTTCCGAAAGACTGGTTTTCAGCCAAAACAACCGATTACTACTTTTGGAGTGTTTTTTGACTGGTTTTGCTTATTGCCTTAAATTTATCATACAATGACCAATAGAGAACTGAAAGTAAGATATGATGCGATTTGCGACGACCTGGCGAGGCGTCGGCTAAAGCCTGCTTTTGACCGTCTGGAAAAACTGATCAATGAAAGTGGTCAGTTGCTTTTTCTGGATGAATGGCGCAACTTGGATCAGACTTATCATTTTATGTTAAAATATACGGTAGAGGGAATACAGGATCCGGATCGGAAGAAGGTCTACCGAAAATTGATCGTTTCGGTGTATGAACTGGCCGACAAAGTATATGATGCAGCGCGCTTTCGTTTTTCTTCGGCGCTTGAATACGAGAAGAAAAGAAGCTTTGTTGGCAGCATCGATTTTAGCCATCTCTTGGATGAACTGGAGTCGTATGCCCTGCACGACGAGCTGCGTTCGCTGGTTGACGATGTGGAACTAAAAACTGAAAGCAGTACTTCCGATCCATCCGATTTGCAGGATAAGATAGTTAAACTGTTTTATCATCTTTGGTTTCAGAACGAGCTGAAAAAGGAAGAAACTGAGTTTGTAAAAGACTTTCTGAAAAGTGAACTTATTGATGTGCCGTACAAAGCATTTATTGTAAGCGGTGTTTTTCTGAGCATGCTGAGGTATTTCGATAAAAACAAGTTCGATCTTCTGTTTGAGGGTTACGGAAATGAAAACCCGGAAGTAAATCAACGGGCACTGGTAGCTCTGGTGCTGGCTTTCTACCGTTACGACCGCCGCCTGGCAAACTACCCGGGAATAACGGCCCACCTGCGTTTTCTGGATGAAAATCCGGCGTTCAAAACAAACCTGGAAACCGTTATTGTTCAGCTGATCAGAAGCAAGGAAACCGAGAAGATTCAAAAGAAGATTACCGACGAGATTATTCCGGAGATGATCCGCATTAGTCCGAACCTGAAGGATAAAATCAATCTCGACAGCCTGATGGATGACAGCCTGGGAGAGGATAAGAACCCGGAATGGGAGAAAATATTTGAAGACTCGCCGGGGCTGATGAACAAGATGGAGGAGTTCTCGGAAATGCAAATGGAAGGTGCCGATGTGTTTATGAGTTCGTTTGCCATGCTGAAAATGTTCCCGTTTTTTGGTGAGTTATCGAACTGGTTTATGCCTTTCTTTGCCTCCAATCCTGAAATTGACATGGGGCTAAAGCAGCACGACGATTTTATGGATCGTTTTATCCGGGTGATTGATTCGGCGCCTATTTTGTGTAATTCCGATAAATATTCATTTTGTTTTAGCCTGCGCAACTTACCCGCTGAAAACCGCGGGTTTATGGCCGAAGCCATGAACGCGGAGATGGACCAGTTTAACGAATTGCAAAACGAAGAGGAACTGACGGATCCGGGAAAAAAAGCCGGTTTTATCTCCAACCAGTTTATACAGGATTTGTACCGGTTTTTCAAATTGCATCCCCGCAAAAGCGATTTTGAAGATCTGTTTGACTGGCGGTTTGATTTTCACAATAAACCCGCGCTGGGAGCCATCCTGAAAGAAGATGAAAAAATATTTCGCAACGTGGCTGAATTCTACTTCCAGAAAAATTATTTTGAAGAAGCCGCCGAGGTGTTTACTTACCTGCTGGAAATCGAAAAAAATGGCGAAATGTACCAGAAACTGGGCTTTTGTTACCAGAAAATGAATGATTTCCGGAAAGCGTTGGAAACCTATCAAAAGGCCGAATTATACGAGTTGAATAGAAAGTGGAACCTCAATAAAATAGCTTTGTGTTACCGCAACCTGAAGCAACCCGATAAAGCGCTGGAATATTACAGTGAAGCCGAAAAACTGTACGAGGAAAATCTTTCGATTCAGCTCAATATCGCGCATTGTTTACTCGAACTTGGCGAGAACCACGAGGCGCTGAACTGTTACTTTAAAGTGGAATACCTGGCGCCCCGACACACAAAGGATTGGCGCCCGATCGGATGGTGTTCGATGGTGGTAGGGAAAAAAGAACAGGCCGAAAAATACTTCCACATGCTGGTGGACGATG
>JBKDZK010000429.1:0-5247 GCA_047971205.1 Draconibacterium sp. | reverse complement strand
AAAATGCAAATCCCCAACGGGATTTGTGTGTGAATAACCCAATTTTTTTTGCGAAAAATATTTTTTATCTTACTTGCAATACACTGTAAATCAAAATATTTTTTTTCTCACTGAATTACTGAGCTAAAATTTGTTGGTGGGGTTAAAAAACTGCCCGGGGAGAGGTTACTCAGGCCGGTGAGCTGAAAAAAACGCTCGGGGAAGGCTCAACCTGGCCGGTGGGAAGAAAAAAGTTCCGGGGAAGGGTCGAACCTGCCTTGGGACCAATAGAATTAAGGCTTTCAGATTTGTTTCTTGTGGAAGCCAGACAGACAAATCAACAAAAAATGCCAAAATTGGAATTAAAATCTATACTATAGACGGAATTTTATCCCAACTCACTTAACTCCAGCCACCTCATCTCTTTCTCATCGAGAAGGGTTTTTATCTTGTCCAGCTCCAGCGATTTCTCGTACAGTTCATCGTGTGGAAGACTGCCCGAATTCATGGCCTCTTCCAGTTCTTCCTTTTGCTGTTCCAGTTCCGGTATTTCCTTTCCAAGCTGTTCAAATTCGCGCTTTTCGTTGAACGTAAGTTTGCGTTTTCTCTGGCTCTTTTCTTCCGTTTTTACCTTTGGCTGAACCTTTTCCTGTGCCTGATTCTGAGCCTTTGCCTTTGCCTGTTCTTTCTCCTGGTCTTCCTCTACCTTATTGCGGTAAATGGTGTAATTCCCCGGGAAATCGCTGACTGTTCCTTCACCTTCAAAAACAAAAAGATGGTCCACGATTTTATCCATAAAAAAGCGGTCGTGCGAAACTACCACCACACAACCCGCAAATGCTTTCAGGTAATCTTCCAGTGCATTCAGGGTGATGATATCCAGGTCGTTGGTTGGCTCGTCGAGGATCAAAAAGTTGGGGTTTTGCATCAAAACGGTGCATAAATACAACCGTCGCTGTTCGCCTCCGCTCAATTTTTCAATGTAATTGTATTGCGTTTCCGGTGGAAACAAAAAGCGGGTGAGCATTTGTGTGGCGCTCATTTTTGTGCCGTCTTCAAAGTGAATAAACTCGGCAATTTTCTGAACGGCCTCAATTACCTTTTCCTTTGGATCGAATTCAATGCCGTCCTGCCGGTAATACCCAAATTTGATGGTTGGGCCAATATCAATCGTTCCGGTATCGGGAGTGAGTGTTTGTGTCAGCAAATTCAGAAAGGTTGATTTTCCGGTACCGTTGTTGCCAATAATACCCACTTTCTCGAAACGCTGAAACTTATAGGTGAAATCCTCGATCAGCTTTACTCCGGGAAATGACTTTGAAACATGCTCCAGTTCAACAATTTTTTTCCCCAGGCGGGCCGATTGTACGTTCATTTCCACTTTGTTGTCGCGGAAATTATGCGAGGCTTTGTCTTGCAGATCGTAAAAAGCATTGATGCGGTATTTGGCTTTGTGACTGCGGGCCTGCGGCATACGGCGCATCCATTCAATTTCGGTGCGCAGCAGGTTTTTGGCCTTGGCAACTGTTGCCTGTTGCATCTGAACCCGTTCTTCTCGTTTTTCCAGAAAATAGGAGTAGTTCCCCTGGTAGCGATAAATCTGGTTGTCCTCCATTTCGATGATCTCGTTACACACCCGGTCAAGGAGATAGCGGTCGTGCGTAACCATCAAAAGGGTGGATTTTGTTTTTTCGAGGTACGCTTCCAGCCATTCGATCATTTCCAGGTCGAGGTGGTTGGTGGGCTCGTCCAGGATCAGTAGATCGGGTTGGTTGATCAGCACTTTGGCCAGTGCCAACCGCTTTTTTTGCCCACCTGAAAGCTGCGAAACCTTTTGTTCGAGGAAATTGATTTTTAGCTGGGTCAGAATCTGTTTAATCTCCACCTCAATGGACCACGCACCCAGTTCATCCAGCTTTGATGAGATGGCTGCAATCTCTTCCTGGTTGTTTTGGGCCAGAGCCAGCTCAAACGCTTTTATGGCATTGATTTTCTCGTTGTCGGTTTCGAAAATCTCTTCAATAACCGTGTGATCGGGATTAAGATCCGGTATCTGTTCGAAATACCCGATTCGCACATCGTTGGTAAGCGTAATCGTGCCTTCGTCGGGCGATTCTTTTCCTGCCAGAAGGTCCAGCAGTGTTGATTTTCCAGTGCCGTTTTTGGCGATAAGGGCCACCTTTTGCCCTTCAAATACGGTAAACGATATATTTTCGAAAAGCAAAAGTTCACCCCAGCGTTTCGATAGGTTTTCTCCCTGTAAAAATGGTTTCATGAAGTGTGTTACGATTTATCGTCAATGTTTTTGGCCGAAGAATTTTCCATTGCAATTCTTTCTTTTTCGGCAAAAATAAGGTTCAGAAAGTCCGGAATGTTCTGTGCACTTTCGCTCACCGGCGAATTGGTAAGAAGTGCAATACCGATTTCTTCATCTTCGCAATAGGCCATTTCTGCCTTGTAGCCGGAAACATAACCACCGTGGTAGGCCACTTTTCGTCCTTTGTAATCGACAATTCTCCAGCCAATGGAATATTGTTTGGATTGAACTCCTTTTCCCCAACTGCGGAAATAACCACGATTCAAAGGCGATTTTACGAGTGGTGTTAATATGGTTTCGCGGACTTTGTCCGAAATAACTTTCGAGTCAGGATCGGTAAGATTTGCCAGCAACTGGCCCAGGTCGGAAATGCTTGCATTTACTCCCGCCGCGGGTGCTGTGGAATAATACCGGTCGTTTAGTTTCAAGGCCTTAAAATGGCGGTTTCCCACATTTTGATGAGGATAAGCTTTGTTCTCGTTTTCCTTAAAGGCCTCAAAACCGGTAGAGGCATCTTGCATCTGAAAAGGAACAAAAACTTTTTCACGCATGAGGTGGTCAAAACTTTGCTTGGTTTTGGCCGAAGCAACCGGGTCGTAAAGACTGTACATCACATTCTGGTACCCGTATATCTCGCCCGGTGCTGCTGTTAACGGAACTTCCGGTAAGCGTTCAATAATTTTTACAAGCGGAACATGGTCTTCCACCATTAAATCATAGGCATGGGGCACCAGTCCTGTGGTGTGGCTTAATAAATGCCTTACGGTAAGCTCTTGTGCACAATGCGGATCATGTAAGGAAAATCCGGGAATATAATCGGCTACTTTGTCATTGAGGTTAACCAGGTTCTCATCGTCTAGAATGCCGGCTAAAACACCGGTAATGGATTTGGAGACGGATGCGAGGCGAAAAATGGTATTTTTATTTACCGGATCTTTTGTACCCGCTTTACGAACACCGTAACATTTTAATAAGGCAATCCGGCCTTTGTACGTAACAACGGCGGCAGCGCCAACCGTTCCCGATTGTTTTATATTTTCAGATAGAATACTGTCGAAGCGATCAAGCGTAGATTGTATTTCAACAACGGGATTATAAACGGGTTCCGGTTCTTCCAGTTCTTCTGTTTTGATATTAACGGGTTGCTTTACAAACGAATGCACCGTGAACGTTAGAATCAGAAGAACTGAAACTATTACTGCGAAATAAATCTTTTTTCTAGCCATCCAACACCTTTCCTTCCGGGTTTGAAACAAAAATATAACTTCTCCGACGGAATAAAAGTATTCTGATGCATTTAGAATTGATTTTTTATTCACTACCGGGTTTTGATAACGGTATTGAAACAAAAAAATCTTGATTTCGGGGAATCACCAATAGAAATGAAATTGAAGATGTATACTCCTATTCGGGATTTGTTTTTAATTTTCTGAATGTCCGTAATCAATCACAATCAGGTCGTTACCCTGAATTTATTTCAGGGTCTCATTTACAAACCACTGATCCTATTGTGTAATAGATGCTGGATCCATCAGCTGATGGACAGCATGACGTGTGTGTTAGTAGGTTTTGGAAACGAGCTGTCAGAAAACGGCGGAAGTCTAACAGATGAACTGAAGGGCTGAACGTTACGTTGTCCTAAATGTAACAAGGAAGCTCCCCGATTGCTCGGGGTCCAGCCTTGTTTTAGGCAGGGCAGGGAAACAAATTACGAGATGAGACCAAAGTCATCGTTGTTTCCTATGACTTAGCGAACCGCCGTATACGTGCCTGAGATTTGAATGTCCGGTGAACATTCAGATCGAAAGGGAGGAGCGAAGCTCGCGTACGTACGGTGGTGTGAGAGGCGCTCCGGTGGGCTATTGGCTCACCGGTCGTCTACTCGATTACCAATAGTTATTTAATGCTAATTTCTAAATTCTTGCCAAGTCCGGTTTCAATAATTTTTCTTAATGTACTCAGCTCAACATCTGATTTGTCATTTTCGATGCGTGAAATATATGTTCTCGAAGTACCGCTCATTAATGCCAACTCTTGTTGTGTTAACCCCAAGGACATTCTTGATTCTTTGATTAATCGACCAATTTTTAATGCTAATTCTGATTTTTCAGGATGACTGTATTTTAAAAGTACGTCAGCACCAATTTGGTACGGAACTTTCATTTTTTCTTTATTCCTCATTGTAATGTATTGTTCAACATTGTTCCAGGACAAAGTATTATTCTCGAGTTCCACTTTTTTAAATTCATTTGAGTCATAAAGAATTCGTGCAGGGGAATTTTCGACTAAATTGATTTTGTTTAATACTTTTCTAAAATCAATAATTCTTGATTCTCCATTATTAAAAACAACTGAAATTGATAAATCTTTTATCCAGTTTATTTTTAATATCCTCGGCATTTTAATTGTCTTTCTCATAATAATTCTGGATTTAATTCATAAAATACTTCTTTTGCCCAGTCCGAATTTCCGGCCAGCCAGTCAAATACTTTTTTAAGCTGTTTGTTGGGCAAATCTCCTGCATAAATGTTGTTGCTTTCAATTTCAATAACAACTTCAAATTCGTTGTAGATTGCGTGAAAGTGTGGAGGTCTGTGTTCTCCACCATAAATGCAGATTTTTATTCCGTCGAAATAATCTATTGTGGGCATATTAATTTTTTCAACAAATGTACCTAATTAGATACGTTTATCAAATTGTTTTTATCAAAATCTATGTTGCCGAATTCTCTTTTATAATTCAGAGAAAGGCCTATCAATGGAGCCGGTCGCGGATGGGGGGATAGGCGATTGCTCAAAGCCCGATTATGGGTACTATCATTACAATTGATCGTTTGAAAATGCGTGGTTACATTCCTTTAGTGGATCTTTACACCGAGATGAGACCAAAGTCACCGTTGTTTCCTATGACTTAGCGAACCGCCATATACGTGCCTGAGATTTGGATATTTA
>JBKDZK010000428.1:0-3850 GCA_047971205.1 Draconibacterium sp. | reverse complement strand
CGATCGAAGAACAGATCTTTGTCAACAACGCCAGTCATGTTTACGGCACGATCTATCGCATTCGCGGAAACGCGGCTTCTCCCATGCAGTTCTTTCTGACCGATAGTACACAGCACTTTTTGCGGGGAGCCTTTTACATTCGCGAAGTTCCGGATATCGACTCACTTCGGCCGGTCATCGATTTTCTGGAGCCCGATGTGATTCGCCTGATTGAAACCACCAACTGGAAGTAATGCCTTTTGTCAGAAAAATAGAAAACGCTGACGGGAGAATCGGTATCTGGAAGCTTACCGAAACACCGGAACAACTGCTTAGGTTGCGGTCGCTTTCTGAAAACGAAGAAACTCAATACCAGTGCATAAAAGCCGAAAGCCGAAAAAAAGAGTTTTTGGCAACGCGCATTTTATTGTCGGTGCTGGAAAAAGAAACAACAGAAATACATTATACCCCGTCGGGGAAGCCGTTTTTGCCGGGAGAAGAACACAAGATCAGTATTTCGCACTCGGCTGATTATGCCGTTGTATTTCTTTCGCCCAAAAAAATAGGAGTGGATATTGAAAACTGCGACCGAAAAATTGATCGTGTTGCCCACCGTTTTTTAAGCGAAAAGGAAAAAGCGCTGATCGGGAAACTTGACAACCAGCAGTGCGCTAAGGTGTTTTTATGGGCGGCGAAAGAAGCTATTTTTAAATGCAGCCTCGCAGAAGGAATCCAGTTTAACGAGCAAATCCTTATCGACACCTTTATTCCCGGACGCGAGGGCGGATTTACGGCTCAATTGTTACTTCCCGATCAAACCATCCGCTATCGATCGCAATATTTCATCATCGAAAACAATGTTTTGGTATATTGTGTTGAACAAGGAAATCAAATGCTATGAAACAGACAGAAAACCAGATTCTGATCATATTCGGCGCCTCGGGCGACCTCACCAAACGAAAACTCATCCCCGCACTTTTCGAATTGTACAAAAGAAAAATGCTGCCGGAGAAATTTGCCGTGCTGGGGGCCTCTCGTTCCCAACTGAGCGATGATGAATTCAGGCAACGCGCGGATGAATTTCTGGATGATCACGAATCGCTGGACGACTTCAAAAAAATGTTGTTTTACCAGTCGGTTCAAAACAATACAGCCGACGATTTTATTCCCTTAAAAAAACGCCTCGATGAGATAGCAAATGCCGGGGGCATTGAAAAAAACTATGTTTTTTATCTCTCCACTCCCCCGTCGATGTACTCGGTTATTCCCAAGCTCTTATGCCTAAACGGGCTTTCAAAATCCGATCAGTTTTTTCGCCGCCTGATTGTAGAAAAACCTTTTGGAACCGACCTGAAATCGGCGCAGGAACTCAACGTTCAACTGTTGAATTATTTCGCCGAAGAACAAATCTACCGTATCGACCATTACCTGGGAAAAGAGACCGTACAAAACATGCTGGTGACGCGCTTTTCGAACGGTATTTTTGAGCCGCTTTGGAACCGCCGGTATATTGAACGGGTAGAAATTACATCGGCCGAAAGCCTGGGCGTGGAGAGCCGTGGCGGATATTACGACCATTCGGGAGCACTGCGCGACATGGTTCAGAACCACCTGTTGCAGGTAACCGGGTTTGTTGCCATGGAACCACCTGTTGTTGTGGAAGCCGACGCCATTCGTAACGAGATTCTGAAAGTATTCCAGTCGTTTCGCCCCATTCGTGAAAACGAAGTTTCAAAATATGTGATTCGCGGACAATACACCGGTTCCACCATTGGCGGGAAACCGATTGCCGGCTACCGCGAGGAAGAAGGCGTGGACTGCCTCTCGAGAACCGAAACATTTATCGCACTAAAGTTTTTTATCGACAACTGGCGCTGGGCGGGGGTTCCTTTTCTGATCCGGACCGGGAAAAAACTCCCTACCCGCGTTACCGAAATCGTTATCACTTTCCGGAAAGTCCCACACCATTTGTTTGGGAACAACAACGACCAGCACAGTCATAACCAAATGATCATCCGGATTCAACCCGATGAAGGTATCTTGCTGAAATTTGGCATGAAAACTCCGGGAGCCGGCTTTAATGTTCAAACCGTTAACATGGATTTTCATTATTCTGATTTGGCCAACACAACGGTTCCGGCAGCTTACGAACGCCTCTTGCTCGACTGTATGATCGGCGATGCAACGCTTTATGCCCGGGGCGATGCAGTTGAACAGGCCTGGAAGTTTGTTCAGCCAATTATCAACGCCTGGCAGACAAATCCGGAAATTCCGATTTACGGATACCCGGCCGGAACCTGGGGGCCGGAAGAAGCAGAAAGACTAATCCCGAACGGATCGTGGCGCTACCCCTGTAAAAATCTGACAAACGACGGATTGTATTGTGAACTTTAATTTTTATCTTTCAAAATCAACAAACAAACATCGGACATGACACAAGAAACGGAAGTAAAAATCTTCAGAAATTCAAAGAAGGTTTACAATGCAATTGCCAAAAGCATCATAAAACTTACGTCGGATTCCAAACAGAAAACTTTTGACATTGCCCTTTCCGGAGGAAACTCTCCGAAGGGTTTGTTTGAAAAGATCAGCAGTAAATACAAAGACGAAATTCCGTGGGAACGCATTCATTTGTGGTGGGGAGACGAACGCTGTGTTCCGCCAACTGATGAGCAGAGCAACTATAAAATGACGGTTGACTACCTGATCTCACACATCAACATTCCGGAGAAAAACATCCACAGGGTGCGTGGTGAAGAAGACCCGGAACAGGAAGCGATCCGCTATTCAAAAGAAATTGAAGACACGTTGAATGCACGGGGTAAAGAACCAGTATTCGATTTGATCATCCTTGGATTAGGTGACGACGGGCACACCGCCTCCATATTTCCCGACCAGCTTGAGTTGTTTGATCATCCGGAGAATTGTGCCGTTGCAGAACACCCGCTTACCGGGCAAAAGCGAATTACGCTCACCGGGCATGTACTCAACAATGCCAACCGGATTTATTTCCTGGTAACCGGCAAAAACAAGGCCCTTCGGGTTTCGGAGATCATGAACGACAACGAAGCAGCCCAACTGCTTCCGGCGTATTACATTTCGCCTGTTAACGGAGACCTGGTTTGGTTTTTGGATGAAGCTGCGGCTTCGCTGATTGACTAATTCTGCGGAATCAAGCCCAGCACTTCTTCCCCAAAACGGATGGTTTCGGCCATTACTTCGTCTACACAACCCGAGGTTAATTCGCATCCGATGACATGATCGCCGGCTTCGGGGAAGGCTTTTTTCACTTTTTCGGTTGAAGCTGTTCCGAGCTGGTCAAACATGGTCAGCATGGCATCCACGCGCACGGTCTGGTCCTGATGTTCTTCATCTTTGTAATAATAGCCCAGGAAAACCGGCGTCACCACATTCTTAAACGTTTCCTTTTTCATGGTTGCCTCCACCAGCTGCTGCAAGTAAACCACCGCCTCCAGCCGGTATTTACAATTCCAGTACTGACAGTCTTTCGAATCAAAATCTTCGTTGGTAATGCGGTATTTACTGCCTGTTACTTTTCTTCCTATCTGCAATCCCCAGTGTTTGGGAAGAATCCACACGGTATTATCGTTAATGCGAATATTGGGAGAATACAGGATCAGCCCGTCAACATATTCAGGGAAATCAGCCGCCAGTTTCAGACCGAGCGTTCCCCCGGTTGAAGTCCCCATGATGATCACCTTTTTCCCGAGGCTGCGTGCTACTACCAATGCTTCCTTGGCCGACTGCCACAATTTATCGGGCGTCATATCCAGCAGTGCATCCTCAGTAACCAGGCCATGGTCGTGCAAGCGAGGTGCATATAAATTGCATCCGAACTTTCGGGCAAACT